>NZ_JABWRM010000019.1:0-109804 GCF_014268955.1 Pseudomonas sp. RW3S2
CGCCGATGGTAGTGTGGGGTTTCCCCATGTGAGAGTAGGTCATCGTCAAGATTCATTTCGCAAAACCCCTATCTGCGCGAGCAGGTAGGGGTTTTGTCTTTCTGGCGTTTACTAAATCGCACCTGCAGCAGCTTGCTGGACACCAATCGTAACGTCCTTTGCAGAGCACCATCTCCCACATTTCGGGTCGGAACACTAGAATAGAGCCGAGATTCCCAGCAGATCCCCCTATGCCCAACCCTGTCGATCCCGAAGCGCTGGCACGCCTGCCGTTGGAAGAGCTCGTGGCTTGCCACGAGTGCGACCTGCTGCTGCGCAAGCCCGTGCTGCAGCATGACGAAAAGGCGCAGTGCCCGCGCTGCGGCTATGAGCTCTACGCCCACCGCCACAATGTCGTCAATCGCAGCTTGGCCCTGGTGCTGACGGCGTTGTTTCTCTACATTCCGGCCAACTTCCTGCCGATCATGCAACTGCACCTGCTCGGTCAGACCTCTGACGACACGGTGTGGAGCGGTGTGCTGGGCCTGTACAACTCACAAATGCGTGGCATCGCCGTGGTGGTGTTTCTCTGCAGCATGGCTATTCCGTTGCTCAAGCTGCTTTGCCAACTCCTGGTACTGCTGAGCATTCGCCTGAATATCGGTCGTGGTCATGGCCTGCTGTTCTATCGCATCTATCATCACCTTCGGGAGTGGGGGATGCTCGAGGTGTACTTCATGGGCGTGCTGGTAGCGATCGTCAAGCTGGTCGACCTGGCGCAACTGACCATCGGGCTGGGTTTGTTCTGCTTTATCAGCCTGTTGCTGGTGCAGGTGTGGCTGGAGGTGGTGATGTCGCCGCATCAGATATGGGTAGCGCTTTCCGGGGAGGGCACCCATGCGGGCGATTGATGCCGGTATCCTGGTCTGCAATGAATGTCATGAGCTCAATCGCCAGGAGCCGGGCAGCGACTCGCAGGCCTGCACTCGCTGCGGTGCCATCGTGCATGCGCGTCGCCCCAACAGTATCGTGCGCACCTGGGCGCTGCTCGTCACTGCGATGATCTTGTACATCCCGGCCAACCTGCTGCCGATCATGACGGTCAGTACATTGGGCAAGGGCAGTCCGGACACCATCATGTCCGGGGTCATCACCCTGATGAAGCATGGCATGCTGCCCATTGCTGCGGTGGTTTTCATCGCCAGTATCCTGGTGCCGACGTTCAAGCTGGTGGGCATTGGCCTGCTGCTTTACTCGGTGCAGCGTCATCAGCCGCTCTCAGCTCGGCAGCGGATACTGATGTACCGCTTTATCGAATTCATCGGTCGCTGGTCGATGCTCGACATCTTCGTCATCGCCATTCTGGTGGCGGTGGTGAATTTCGGTCGTATCGCCAGTGTCGAAGCCAACCTGGGCGCCGTCGCCTTTGCCAGTGTGGTGATCCTGACGATGCTTGCTGCTTTAACTTTCGATCCCCGACTGATCTGGGATAACACGGAGTCGGACGACGACCATGAGTGACTTGCCAACGGCCAAAACACGCCCAGCCTCGAACTGGTCGGCCATCTGGATTCTGCCGCTGATTGCCCTGATGATCGGGGGTTGGCTTGCCTGGCAGGCCTATCGTGACGCTGGCGTGGAGATCCAGGTACGTTTCGAGACTGGCGAGGGTATCGTCGCCAACAAGACCGAGGTGATCTACAAAGGCATGTCGGTGGGCAAGGTTACCAGCCTGGTGCTGGATGCCGAGGGCAGCAACACGGGTGTGATCGCCACCATCGAGATGAACAAGGCGGCGGAGCCGCACATGAATAAAGGCACGCGCTTCTGGCTGGTCAAGCCGAGTGTCAGCCTGGCCGGGATCTCCGGATTGGAGACACTGGTTTCCGGCAATTACATCGCCGTTGATCCGGGGCAGGGCGAGCCGACACGCCGCTTCACCGCGCTGGCCGAGGCGCCACCGCTTTCTGACAGGGAGCCTGGCCTGCACCTGACGCTCAAGGCCGAGCGCCTGGGCTCGCTCAATCGTGAGAGCCCGGTGTTCTACAAGCAGATCCAGGTGGGCAAGGTAAAAAGCTATCGCCTGTCAGACGATCATGGAACGGTCGAGATCAAGCTGTTCATCGAGCCTGAATACGCAAGCCTGGTACGCAAGCACACGCGTTTCTGGAATGCCAGCGGCATCAGCATCGATGCCAACCTGTCAGGCGTCAAGGTGCGCAGCGAGTCGCTTTCGAGCATCGTGGCGGGCGGCATCGCCTTCGCCACCCCAGAGCATCGCAAGGACAGCCCGCCCACTGATCCGAGCCTGCCGTTCCGTCTCTATGAGGACTTCGAGGCGGCTCAGGCCGGTATCCGCATCAAGGTGCACCTGACCGATTACGAAGGCCTGCAGGCTGGGCGTACTCCGGTGATGTACAAGGGTATCCAGGTGGGTTCCATGAAGACGTTGAAGATCGATGATGGTCTAGACGGCGCCATGGCTGAGCTCACGCTGGACCCGCTGGCTGAGGACTACCTGGTGGAGGGCACCCAGTTCTGGGTGGTCAAGCCGTCCATTTCATTGGCGGGCATCACCGGCCTTGAGGCACTGGTAAAGGGTAACTACATCGCCATCCGTCCGGGTGAGAAAGGTGCGCGACCGCAGCGTGAGTTCGAGGCTCGGGCCAAGGCGCCACCGCTCGATCTCAAGGCGCCGGGCCTGCACCTGGTGCTGTTCGCTGACACGCTCGGCTCGCTCGAGGTCGGTAGCCCGGTAACCTATCGCCAGGTCAAAGTCGGTAGCGTGCAGAGCTATCAGTTCGCTCGCAACAGCAAGCGTATCCTGATTGGTGTGCATATCGAGAAAGAGTATGCCGGCCTGGTGAACGGCTCGACGCGCTTCTGGAATGCCAGCGGCATCACCCTCACCGGCGGCCTGTCGGGTATCAAGATCAAGAGTGAGTCGTTGCAGACCCTGATGGCCGGCGGCATCGCCTTCGATACACCACAGCAGAACGTACCGCTCAAGCGACACATTCCGCGCTTCCGCCTGCTGGAGAACGAGGAGGCTGCCAACCGCGCCGGCACTCTGGTGACCATCCGTGTAGACCGTGCCGATGGCCTCAAGCCCGGTACGCCGATTCGCTTCCGTGGCCTGGATGTAGGCAGCATTGAAAGCGTCGACCTGACCTCCGACCTGCAGGCGGTGCTGCTGCGAGCGCGGATCACCGATGCCGCGGACCGTATTGCCCGGGCAGGCACGCAATTCTGGGTGGTGAAGCCGGCATTCGGGCTGGTGCGCACAGAGAACCTCGACACCCTGATCGGCGGCCAGTACCTGGAGGTACAGCCGGCACTGAAGAGTCAGGGCCCGCAGCGGGACTTCATCGCCTTGCCCGAAGCGCCGGAGGTGGTTGGTCAGGAAGTCGGGCTACCGCTGACGTTGAGTGCCTCGCGTCGTGGATCGATAAAGCCGGGTGTGCCAGTCACCTATCGTGAAGTGCAGGTTGGCAAGGTCACGGGCTACGAGCTGGGGCAGAGTGCGGATCGGGTGTTGATCCATATCCTGATCGAGCCGCGTTATGCTGCCTTGGTGCGTGGCGGCAGCCGTTTCTGGAACAGCAGTGGCTTCGGCTTTGACTGGGGACTGTTCAAGGGGGCTACAGTGAGGACCGAATCGCTGGAAACCCTCATCGATGGAGGGATCGCCTTCGCCACGCCGGATGGCGAGCAGATGGGCAATCCCGCACGGCCGCAGCAGACCTTCGCCTTGTTCGACAAGCCGGATGATGCCTGGCTGCAGTGGGCGCCGAAGATCCCGGTGGGCAAGTAGCAATAAAGTCGGGCCGCTTATCGCGGCCCGGTTTCATTGGGTAGCCTAGGCTCTGTATGAAAAACCTTGATACTCGGTGATGCTGCGTTGAAAACAGCCTGGTGCGCCAGCCCGGTCGGAATGCTCATTTACAACCCGTAAAGTCGAGCGCGACCCCGGCCGTTCCTCGGCTGTTTTCGCCTTGCCTGACCTTCGTCTCAAGGCTTTTCATACAGACCCTGACGCTGGCCACATAAATCGCAGGCAACAAAAAACCGACCCTGAGGTCGGTTTTTGTTAAAGCGCGTCGCTTAGGCAGCTGCAGCTTCTTTCAGTGCCTTGATGTGGCCATTCAGACGGCCTTTGTGGCGAGCAGCTTTATTCTTGTGGATGATACCTTTATCGGCCATACGGTCGATTACAGGTACAGCCAGAGTGTAGGCAGCTTGCGCTTTTTCGGCGTCTTTAGCGTCGATGGCCTTGACTACGTTCTTGATGTAGGTACGGACCATGGAACGCAGGCTGGCGTTGTGGCTGCGACGCTTCTCAGCCTGTTTTGCACGTTTCTTGGCGGAAGGTGTGTTGGCCACCGTCGAGCTCCTCGAAAGACTTTTGGGTAAATAGCAAACAAATAAGGCCGCGAATCATGCCGATGAGTCGGACGGATGTCAAGGCCAGTTGCAAGGATCTGCCGAGTGGCATGTGCGCGCGTAAGGAGAGATTCCTTTCTACGCAACGACCTGTAAACTCGGGAGTTTTTGGCACCCCTGCAAAGAAGCGGGATTATCGCACACTCGGGCGCCAACTGGCAGCGCTCTCAAGTCCCAGGCGTAAAACTTTTCGATGAACCTGCTCAAATCCCTGGCTGCAGTCAGCTCTATCACCATGATTTCGCGGGTGCTGGGCTTCGTGCGCGACACCATTCTGGCGCGGGTCTTCGGTGCCGGCATCGCCACCGATGCCTTCTTCATTGCCTTCAAACTGCCCAACCTGCTGCGGCGTATCTTCGCCGAGGGCGCGTTTTCCCAGGCTTTCGTGCCCATCCTTGCCGAGTACAAGACCCAGCAGGGCGAGGAGGCCACGCGCACTTTCATCGCCTATGTCAGTGGCCTGCTCACGCTGGTCCTGGCTCTGGTCACTGCCCTGGGCATACTCGCCGCGCCCTGGGTGGTGTGGGTCACAGCCCCCGGTTTTGTCGACAGTGCCGAGAAATACGAACTCACCACCGCACTGTTGAGGGTGACATTTCCTTATATATTGCTGATATCTCTGTCGTCGCTCGTCGGGGCGATCCTCAATACCTGGAACCGCTTCTCTGTACCTGCCTTCACGCCAACGCTGCTGAACGTGGCGATGATCGCCTTCGCCGTGTTCCTCACCCCGTACTTCGATCCGCCGATCATGGCCCTGGCCTGGGGCGTTCTGGCGGGCGGCCTGGCGCAGTTGCTGTACCAGCTGCCAGCCTTGAAGAAGATCGGCATGCTCGTGCTGCCACGGCTGAACCTGCGGGATACCGGGGTATGGCGCGTGCTCAAGCAGATGCTGCCGGCGATCCTCGGGGTGTCGGTGAGCCAGATTTCGCTGATCATCAACACCATCTTCGCGTCCTTCCTGGTGGCCGGCTCTGTATCCTGGATGTACTACGCCGACCGCCTGATGGAGCTGCCCTCCGGTGTATTGGGCGTGGCGCTGGGCACCATCCTCCTGCCCACGCTGGCCAAGACCTACGCCAACAAGGACCGCGAAGAGTATTCGCGAATCCTCGACTGGGGCCTGCGCCTGTGCTTCCTGCTGGTGCTGCCCTGCACGCTGGCCCTGGCGATCCTTGCCGAACCACTGACCGTGGCGCTGTTCCAGTACGGCAAGTTCACCGCCACCGATGCGGCCATGACCCAGCGAGCGCTGATCGCCTATTCGGTGGGGCTGCTGGCGATCATCCTGGTCAAGGTGCTGGCTCCTGGCTTCTATGCGCAACAGAACATCCGTACGCCAGTCAAGATCGCCATCTTCACCCTGGTCTGCACGCAATTGTTCAACCTCGCCCTGATCGGTCCGCTGCAGCACGCTGGTCTGGCCCTGGCCATCAGCCTGGGAGCCTGCCTCAACGCCGGGTTGCTGTTCTGGAAACTGCGCAGCCAGGGCCTGTTCCAGCCCCAGGCGGGCTGGGCGATGTTCCTGCTCAAGCTGGTACTGGCAGTTGGGCTGATGTCCGTTGTGCTGCTGTTGGGCATGCACTTCATGCCGCCATGGGCGCAGGGCGGCATGCTCGAGCGCTTCCTGCGTCTGGGCGCATTGATTGGCGCGGGCGTGGTGACTTACTTTGGTTGCCTTTTCCTGTGTGGTTTCCGGCCCCGGCATTTCGCTCGCAAGGCACTTCACTAGGGCGCGGACAGGGTCAGGCGTCGGTTTTTCGCATTCCATGGCCCACAGTGGCACTGCTGCCTGTCACCAGCGCCCCGGTGTGGTTATAATCGGCCACTTTATGAGCAAGAAGCGCGTTATGCAGCTGGTTCGAGGTCTTCACAACCTGCGCCCCGAGCACCGGGGCTGTGTCGCCACCATTGGCAACTTCGACGGGGTTCACCGGGGCCACCAGGCCATCCTGGCGCGCTTGCGTGAGCGCGGCCAGGAGCTGGGCCTGCCCACCTGCGTGGTAATCTTCGAGCCGCAGCCACGTGAGTACTTCGCCCCGGACACCGCGCCGGCCCGGTTGGCGCGTCTGCGCGACAAGGTCGAGCTGCTGGCCGGCGAAGGCATCGACCGGGTGCTGTGCCTGGCCTTCAACCAGCGCCTGAGCAAGCTCAGTGCCGATCAGTTCGTCAAGGCGGTGCTGGTGGACGGCCTGGGCGTGCGGCACCTGGAGGTCGGTGACGACTTCCGCTTCGGTTGTGATCGCGCAGGTGACTTCGATTTCCTGGTCGAGGCCGGCCAGCAGTACGGGTTCACCGTCGAGGCGGCCAACACCGTGATCCAGGACGGCCTGCGCGTCAGCAGCACCGAAGTGCGCAAGGCTTTGGCCGAAGCCGACTTCGAGCTGGCCGAGCACTTGCTGGGCCGTCCGTATCGTATTACCGGGCGCGTGTTGCACGGCCAGAAACTGGCCCGTCAGCTCGGCACGCCCACCGCCAACATCCAGCTCAAGCGCCGTCGCGTACCGCTGTCCGGGGTCTACCTGACCAGCATCGAGATCGACGGCACGCCCTGGCCGGGTGTCGGCAACATCGGGGTTCGTCCTACCGTCAAGGGTGATGGGCGTCCCCACCTGGAAATCCACCTCCTGGACTACACCGGCGACCTCTATGGCCGGCGTCTGACAGTGGAGTTCCACCACAAGCTGCGCGAGGAGCAGCGATTCGCCTCCCTGGAGGCGCTGAAGTCGGCGATCGACGCGGACATCGCCGCCGCGCGTGCCCACTGGCACGCTCAACCGCTAACCAAGAGCCTGAAATGACCGACTACAAAGCCACGCTTAACCTTCCGGACACCGCCTTCCCCATGAAGGCCGGCCTGCCTCAGCGCGAACCGCAGATCCTGCAGCGCTGGGACAGCATTGGCCTGTACCGGAAGTTGCGCGAGATTGGCAAGGATCGTCCGAAGTTCGTCCTGCACGACGGCCCGCCCTATGCCAACGGCAAAATCCACATCGGTCACGCGCTGAACAAGATTCTCAAGGACATGATCGTCCGCTCCAAGACCCTGTCGGGCTTCGACGCGCCCTATGTACCGGGCTGGGACTGCCATGGCCTGCCGATCGAGCACAAGGTCGAGGTCACCCATGGCAAGCACCTGACGCCCGACCAGACCCGCGAGCTGTGCCGCACCTATGCCGCCGAGCAGATCGAAGGGCAGAAGAGCGAATTCATCCGCCTGGGTGTGCTGGGTGACTGGGACAACCCCTACAAGACCATGGACTTCGCCAACGAAGCTGGCGAGATCCGCGCCCTGGCCGAGATGGTCAAGCAGGGCTTCGTGTTCAAGGGCCTCAAGCCGGTGAACTGGTGCTTCGATTGCGGTTCGGCCCTGGCCGAGGCCGAGGTCGAATATGCCGACAAGAAATCCCAGACCATCGATGTGGCCTTCCCGATCGCCGACCAGGACAAACTGGCCGCCGCCTTCGGCCTGGCTTCGCTGGCCAAGCCTGCCGCGATCGTGATCTGGACCACCACCCCCTGGACCATCCCGGCCAACCAGGCGCTGAACATCCACCCGGATTTCAACTACGCCCTGGTCGATACCGGCGAGCGCCTGCTGGTGCTGGCCGAGGAGCTGGTCGAGTCGTGCCTGAAGCGTTATGCGCTGGAAGGCTCGGTAGTGGCCACGGCGCCAGGCAAGGCGCTGGAGCTGATCAATTTCCGCCACCCGTTCTACGAGCGCTTGTCGCCCATCTACCTGGCCGAGTACGTCGAGTTGGGCGCCGGTACTGGTGTGGTCCACTCCGCACCGGCCTACGGTGAGGACGACTTCGTCACCTGCAAGCGCTACGGCATGGTCAACGACGACATCCTCACGCCAGTGCAGAGCAACGGTGTGTACGCGCCATCGCTGGAGTTCTTCGGTGGTCAGTTCATCTGGAAGGCCAATCCGGCCATCGTCGAGAAACTGCAGGAAGTCGGTGCGCTGCTGCACACCGAAACCATCAGCCACAGCTACATGCACTGCTGGCGCCACAAGACCCCGCTGATCTACCGTGCCACCGCACAGTGGTTCGTGGGCATGGACAAGCAGCCCAACAACGGTGAAAACCTGCGCGAGCGTGCGCTCAAGGCCATCGAGGACACCAAGTTCGTGCCGTCCTGGGGCCAGGCGCGCCTGCACGCGATGATCGCCAACCGTCCTGACTGGTGCATCTCGCGCCAGCGCAACTGGGGCGTCCCTATCCCGTTCTTCCTCGACAAGCAGACCGGCGAACTGCACCCTCGCACCGTCGAACTGATGGAAGAAGTGGCCAAGCGCGTCGAGAAAGAAGGTATCGAGGCCTGGTTCAAGCTCGACGCCCAGGAGCTGCTGGGTGACGAGGCCGGCCAGTACGACAAGATCGCCGACACCCTCGACGTCTGGTTCGACTCCGGCACCACCCACTGGCACGTGCTGCGTGGCTCGCACGACATCGGCCACACCACCGGTCCGCGCGCCGACCTGTATCTGGAGGGCTCCGACCAGCACCGCGGCTGGTTCCACTCCTCCTTGCTGACCGGTTGCGCCATCGACGGCCACGCGCCGTACCGCGAGCTGCTGACCCACGGTTTCACCGTGGACGAGAACGGCCGCAAGATGTCCAAGTCGCTGGGTAACACCATCGAGCCGGAAAAGGTCAACAACACCCTGGGCGCCGACATCCTGCGCCTGTGGGTCTCGGCCACCGACTACTCTGGCGAGATGGCCGTTTCCGAGCAGATCCTGCAGCGCAGCGCCGACGCCTACCGGCGTATCCGCAACACCGCGCGCTTCCTGCTCTCCAACCTGTCCGGCTTCGACCCGGCGCGTGACCTGCTGCCGGCCGAAGACATGCTGGCGCTGGACCGCTGGGCGGTCGACCGCACCCTGCTGCTGCAGCGCGAGCTGGAAGAGAACTACGCCGAGTACCGGTTCTGGAACGTCTACTCCAAGGTGCACAACTTCTGTGTGCAGGAGCTGGGCGGCTTCTACCTCGACATCATCAAGGACCGCCAGTACACCACCGGCGCCAACAGCGTCGCGCGCCGCTCCTGCCAGACCGCGCTGTACCACATCAGCGAGGCGCTGGTGCGCTGGATCGCGCCGATCCTGGCCTTCACCGCTGACGAGATCTGGCAGTACCTGCCGGGCGAGCGCAACGAGTCGGTCATGCTCAACACCTGGTACCAGGGCCTGAGCGAGCTGCCGCAGGACAGCGAGCTGGATCGCGCCTACTGGGACCGCATCATGGCGGTCAAGGCAGCGGTCAACAAGGAGCTGGAGAACCAGCGCGTGGCCAAGGTCATCGGTGGCAACCTGCAGGCCGAAGTCACGCTCTTCGCCGAGGAAGGCCTGAGCGCCGACCTGGCCAAGCTGGGCGACGAGCTGCGCTTCGTGCTGATCACCTCTGCCGCCAGCGTGGTGCCGTTCGTCCAGGCGCCGGCCGAGGCGGTGACAACCGAAGTCGAAGGCCTCAAGCTGAAAGTGGTCAAGTCCGGCCACGCCAAGTGCGGCCGTTGCTGGCACTTCCGCGCCGACGTCGGCAGCCATCCGGAGCACCCGGAGATCTGCGCTCGCTGCGTCGACAACATCAGCGGCAACGGTGAGGTGCGCCACTATGCCTAATCCTGCAGCGGGGCGCTTCGGGCGCCTTGCCTGGCTCTGGCTGAGCCTGGTGGTCCTGGTCCTCGACCAGGCCACCAAGCTGTATTTCGACAACGCCCTGACCATGTATCAGCAGATCGTGGTCATCCCCGACTACTTCAGCTGGACCCTGGCCTACAACACCGGCGCGGCCTTCAGTTTCCTGGCCGACAGCTCGGGCTGGCAGCGCTGGCTGTTCGCCCTGATCGCCGTGGTGGTCAGTGTCGTGCTGGTGGTCTGGCTCAAGCGCCTGGGGCGCAACGAGACCTGGCTGGCGGTCGCGCTGGCCCTGGTGCTGGGCGGTGCCATCGGCAACCTGTGGGACCGCGTCGTGCTGGGGCATGTGGTCGATTTCATCCTCGTCCACTGGCGCAACACCCACTACTTCCCGGCCTTCAACCTGGCTGACAGCGCGATTTCCGTCGGTGCGGTGATGCTGGCGCTGGACATGTTCAAGAGCAAGAAAACCGAGGAGCCGGTCCATGACTGAGACCCGTATCGGCCAGAACACCGAAGTCACCCTGCACTTCGCGTTGCACCTGGAAAACGGCGACACCGTCGACAGCACCTTCGACAAGGCGCCAGCCGTGTTCAAGGTCGGCGATGGCAACCTGCTACCGGGCTTCGAGACTGCACTGTTCGGCTTCAAGGCCGGCGACGAGCGCAAGCTGACCATCGCCCCTGAGAACGCCTTCGGTCAGCCTAACCCGCAGAACGTACAGGTGATGCCTCGTTCGCAGTTCGACGGCATGGAGCTGTCCGAGGGCCTGCTGGTGATCTTCAACGATGCCGCCAACACCGAGCTTCCGGGTGTGGTGAAAGCCTTCGATGACAACCAGGTGACCATCGACTTCAACCATCCGCTGGCTGGCAAGACCCTGAACTTCGAGGTCAAGATCCTCGATGTGAAGGCGCTGTGAGCCTGGAGCCGAGCATGCAAATCAAACTCGCCAATCCACGTGGCTTCTGCGCGGGTGTCGATCGGGCGATCGAAATCGTCAACCGTGCCCTGGAAGTTTTCGGGCCGCCGATCTACGTGCGCCACGAAGTGGTGCACAACAAGTTCGTCGTCGAGGACCTGCGCAACCGTGGCGCGATCTTCGTCGAAGAGCTGGATCAGGTCCCGGACGATGTGATCGTCATCTTCAGTGCCCATGGTGTGTCCCAGGCGGTACGCCAGGAAGCCGCCGGGCGTGGCCTGAAGGTGTTCGATGCCACCTGCCCGTTGGTGACCAAGGTGCATATCGAGGTTGCCAAGTACAGCCGCGACGGCCGTGAGACCATCCTCATCGGCCACGAAGGGCACCCGGAAGTCGAAGGCACCATGGGCCAGTATGACGCCAGCAATGGCGGCGCCATCTACCTCGTCGAGGACGAGAAGGATGTCGCCACCCTGCAGGTCCGCGACCCAGACCACCTGGCGTTCGTCACCCAGACCACCCTGTCGATGGACGATACCAGTCGCGTCATCGATGCCCTGCGCGCACGCTTCCCGAATATTGGCGGCCCACGCAAGGACGACATCTGCTACGCGACCCAGAACCGCCAGGATGCGGTCAAGCAACTGGCCGACGAGTGTGATGTGGTACTGGTGGTCGGCAGCCCGAACAGTTCCAACTCCAACCGTCTGCGCGAGCTGGCCGAGCGCATGAGCACCCCGGCCTACCTGATCGACGGTGCCGAAGACCTGCAGCGTGCCTGGTTCGACGGCGTACAGCGCATCGGCATCACCGCAGGCGCTTCTGCGCCCGAGGTGCTGGTGCGTGGGGTGATCGAGCAGCTCAAAACCTGGGGCGCTACGGGCGCTGAAGAGCTCGACGGGCGTGAAGAGAACATCACTTTCTCGATGCCAAAGGAGCTGCGGGTTCGCTCGCTGATCTGATCAGGGGGCTGCGCAGCGCGGTGCTTCGCTCGCCCCGCTGCGCAGGCTGACTCGCCCGCTAGGTGCGACAACGACCCGATGCTGACTGTTGCCCTGCGCGCGTTGGCAGACCTGCAAGGTGCCGCCGGAAAATGCGCCATTGTCGCGCAGGGGGACGCCCAGGCCACTGAATCTCAGCTTTTCCAGGTTGGCAGCGATCCTCACGGATCGGCCCAGCCGATGCTCGCGCAGCAGTTGCTGGTCTCCCTCTTGCACTGTTTGCCAACCCGTCCCCCAATCCCCCTCCAGTGGTTGCACCACAACGCTCCGGTTCTGCAGCAGGGCGTGGCTACGTGCACTTCGCAGGCTCTGCGCCAGGTCACGGGCGGCTGCGGCCTGGCGAAGGTCTTCGGTCAAGTTGGCGTAGGCCGGTGCCGCGAGCTGTGTCAGAAGCGCGAGCATGGCCAGTACGCTCATCATTTGTATCAGTGTTACTCCCTGTTGCCGCATCGTGCATTCCTCCCTGGAAGTGCTTCGCTGTAGCTTCGGTGCTGCGGACCAGGAGGTCCAGTCAGCCAGGCCGGTCATGCTTGGCGGGAAATTTCGCAGGAGGCGAAACCATGGTGCACAGGGAGCGGGGCATGACCTTGCTGGAAGTGGTGTTGGCAGTGCTGGTGCTGTCGCTCGGGCTGTTCGCCGCGGCGGCATCGCAGATACGCGCAGTGCAGGTCGGCGAAGGGGCGCGGCGCGATGCGCAGGCCGTGCAGTTGGCGCACTTGTTGTTCGAGCGGGTGAGGGCGAGCGGCACCCTTGAGCCCGAGGCGCTGCACAGTTGGCGCGCCCTGATCGGTTCGCTGCTGGGCGAGAGCGGCGAGGGGCGGGCGGTGGTGACCGGGGAGTGGTTGCAACTGGAGATTCGCTGGCACGACCCACGCGGCAGCGAGGCGCAGGTCATCGCGCTGCAGGGCCGGGTGTTGCCATGATGAGCCGACAGCAAGGCTTCGGCCTGTTGGAGGCCTTGCTGGCACTGGCCTTGGGCTTGATGCTGCTGGCCGCAGCGGGGCAGGCCCTGGTCTCGGCCCAGCAGGCCTGGCGCATGCAAGGCGCGTTGTCGCGGATGCAGGATGACGCGTCGCTGGCCTTGCACCGGCTGGCGCAGGACATTCGCATGACCGGCATGTTTGGTTGCCTGGCAGCCGAAACCCTCGAGTTCATTGACCCATCTGCTGCACAGGCCTTTGCCCAGCCGTTGCAGATATCCCACGCCGGCAATGGCCGCGAGGCCACGCTCAGCCTGGTGAGCGCCGATGTACCAGGGGCCGGAGGAAACCCGGACTGGACGCTGCTCACCGACTGTCTCGCCTGGGCACAAGTGCATCCGGCACGCCAGCCCGGCAGCGGCACCACGCTGGCTTTCCCGCTGCGGCGGCAGACCTACCGCTTTCAAGGCGACAGCCTGATGCTCAGCGGCGGCGGCATGAATGCCGTGCTCATCGACAATGTGCGTGCTTTTCGCGCCACCCGTGTCGTGGGCAATGACGGGGAGCGTGTGGACCTGCAGTTGACCCTTGTCGACCCTGTGCTGGGCATCGAGCGGGACTACGCGCTGAGCGTTGCCCTGCGCAACCGGTTGCCACCGTCATGAGCGCCCAGCGCGGAATGGTCTTGCTGCTGGCCCTGGTGCTGAGCCTGCTGCTTGGTCTGTTCTCCATCTCGGCCCTGCGTGACACGCTGCAGCAGATAGCCTTGGCGGGCAGCGCGCTGGCGGCGGCGCGCGCCTTTGAAGAGGCCGAGGCGAGCCTGCTGGCGGGCGCGCTGCAGCTTGCCCTGGCGCCCCCCTCGCCCTGCCAGGTGTGCGCCCCACCGCCCGCACCCCATGACCTGATCGATGGACGCCCACCTTGGCAGGCCAGCGAGCACGGTTTCTTCCTGGTGCAGCAACTGGGCGTTAGTACTCGCGCTGCGCACATGCCGGAAGGGGCAAGGGTGGTTCTGTTCCGGATCACTGCGGTAAGCCGTCAGGCCCGCGCACGGCAGGTACTGGAGGCGATCTATGCGGTCGAGCCCGGACAGGCCCAGGCACCCCGGCGTATCGCCTGGCGCCAGCGATTCAGGGGGGCTTGAGATGCAACGTGGCCTAAGCCTTATGGAGCTGTTGCTTGTCGTGGCCGTGACCGGCATTCTGGCGAGCGTTGCCTATCCCAGCTACAGCGACCAGCTTCGGCGTGCCGCGCGCGGCGAAGTGGTCGGCCTGCTGCACGATGCCGCCCAGCGTCTGGAATATCACTACGCCCGTACCGGCCAGTATGCCGACAGCGAGCAGTGGCAGACACCGCTGCCCGAGGGTAGCCGTTTCTACCGCCTGCGAGCCTGGCGCGAGCACGGCCAGTATCGGCTACTGGCCGAGCGTCAGGCCCAGGGGCTGATGGCGCGTGATCGTTGTGGCGACTACCAGCTTGACCAGGCCGGTGTGCGCGCAAACCCCGGGGCGCTGGATGAGGCGGATTGTTGGTGAGGCGTTTTTACTTCAGGTGTTGGATCGACAGATGAGCAAGCACGTAGTGATTGTCGGTGGCGGGGTGATCGGTCTGCTGACTGCGTTCAACCTGGCCGCAAAGGTTGACCGGGTGGTGGTGTGCGACCAGGGCGAGGTCGGCCGTGAGTCGTCCTGGGCCGGCGGTGGTATCGTCTCGCCGCTGTATCCGTGGCGCTACAGCCCGGCGGTGACCGCCCTGGCGCATTGGTCGCAGGATTTTTATCCACAGTTGGGCGAGCGCCTGTTCGCCAGCACGGGTGTCGACCCTGAAGTGCACACCACCGGTCTGTACTGGCTCGACCTCGACGATGAAGCCCAGGCCCTGGCCTGGGCTGCGCGCGAACAACGTCCCTTGAGCGCCGTGGATATCTCGGCGGCCTATGACGCCGTGCCAGTCCTCGGCCCAGGCTTCCAGCGCGCCATCTACATGGCTGGCGTGGCCAACGTGCGCAACCCGCGCTTGGTGAAGTCGCTGAAAGCCGCGTTGCTGGCGCTGCCCAACGTCAGTCTGCGCGAGCACTGCCAGATCAACGGTTTCGCCCAGGAAGGCGGGCGTGTGACCGGTGTGCTGACGAATGAAGGCGTGCTGAGCGCCGACGAAGTGGTGCTCAGTGCCGGTGCCTGGAGTGGTGACCTGTTGCGCTCCCTGGGGCTGGAATTGCCGGTGGAGCCGGTAAAGGGGCAGATGATCCTGTTCAAGTGCGATGCCGACTTCCTGCCAAGCATGGTACTGGCCAAGGGGCGTTATGCGATTCCGCGGCGTGACGGGCATATTCTGGTGGGCAGCACGCTTGAGCACGAGGGCTTCGACAAGACCCCGACCGAGGCAGCGCTGCAAAGCCTGCGGGCTTCGGCGATCGAGCTGTTGCCGCAACTGAAGGACGCGCCAGTCGTTGGGCATTGGGCCGGGCTGCGACCGGGCTCGCCTGAAGGCATTCCCTACATCGGGCCGGTGCCTGGGCATGCGGGGTTGTGGCTCAACTGCGGGCATTACCGCAACGGTCTGGTGCTGGCGCCTGCTTCGTGCCAGTTGTTTACCGACCTGCTGACCGGGGCCGAGCCGATCATCGATCCTGCGCCCTACGCGCCGGCCGGGCGTCTGGGCTGAAAACATGCAGCGGCCTTGCGTTGCGCAAGGCCGCTGCGGATTTTGCACAACCCTCAGTGTCGGTGCGGCGCCTGCAGGTGCCGGCTAGGGTAATGCTGCTCGTACACCTTGCACACCCTGAGCACCTGTTCATCGGCAAAGCGCGCGCCCACCACCTGCAGCCCCACCGGCAACCCCTCGTGCGTGAAACCGCAGGGGACCGACGCCGCAGGCTGCTGGGTCAGGTTGAACGGGTAGCTGAACGGCGTCCACTCCATCCACTGCGCCATGCCCGACCCTGGCGGCACGTTGTTCCCGGCTTCGAACGCGACCAGCGGCAGCATCGGTGACAGCAGCACGTCATGACGCTGGTGGAAGGCGTTCATCTGCGCGATCAGCTCGGCGCGTGCTTCCAGGGCCTGGGTGTAATCGGCCAGGCTGATGCCGGCCCCCTGTTCGGCGATGCCGCGCAGGCCCGGGTCGAGCAAGTCCCGCTGTGCCTCGCTCAGTCCACTGGCCAAGCGTGCCGCGCCAGCGAACCACAGGGTATTGAAGGTCTGCAGCGGGTCGCTGAAGCCTGGATCGACTTCCTCTACCGTTGCCCCCAGGCGCGCCAGGCGCTGCACGGCTTGGGTCACCAAGGCCTGGATCTGCGGATCGACCTTTATGTAGCCGAAGTCGGCGCTGTAGGCAATGCGCAGGCCGCGCAGGTCGGTCGAGTCGTCCAGCCAGGGCGACTGGCGCGGGGCTCCGGCCAGGCCGTCGCGCGGGTCGGGGCGGGCCACGCAGTCGAGCATCAGCACGGCGTCATCCACCGTACGAGTCATCGGCCCCAGGTGCGACAGCACGGTCATGGCGCTGGCTGGCCACTGCGGTACGTAGCCGAAGGTCGGCTTGATGCCGAAGGTGCCGGTGAAGGCGCAGGGGATTCGAATCGAGCCACCGGCATCGCTGCCCTGGTGCAGCACGCCGAGGTTGAGCGCCGCTGCTGCTGCCGCACCGCCAGACGACCCGCCCGCGGTCAGACGGGTATCCCAAGGGTTGCGGGTGATGCCGTACAACGGGTTGTCGGTGACCCCTTTCCAGCCGAACTCCGGCGTTGTGGTCTTGCCCACCAGCACTGCGCCAGCCTCGCGCATGAAGGCGCTGAAGGGCGCATCGACTTCCCACGGCCCGGCGCCTGAGCTGGTGCGCGAGCCTTTGCGGGTCGGCATGCCGCGGGTCAAGGTCAGGTCCTTGATCGACGCGGGCAGGCCGTCCAGGCGCCCGCACGGCTCGCCACGCTGCCAGCGGCGTTCGCTGGCGCGGGCCGCGGCGCGCGCGCCTTCACCGTCGACATGGCAGTAGGCGTTGACGGCAGGGTTGTGCAGGTCGATGCGGGCCAGCACGTCGTCGATCACTTCGAGCGGCGACAACTGGCGGCGTCGGTACAGTTCGAGCAGCTCGGTGGCACTGAATTCACCGATGGCGGTCTTGCCTGTCATCTCAATGGGCTCCCGGGTTGGCGGCCTGGACCATGGCGCGCAGCAGCACATCGCAGCCGTCTGCCAGGTCCTGCGGCGCGGCGTTCTCGATTTCGTTGTGGCTGATGCCGCCTTCGCACGGCACGAAGATCATCCCGGCCGGGCCCATCTCGGCGAGGAAGATCGCATCGTGGCCAGCGCCACTGACGATGTCCATGTGGCTCAGGCCCAATTCGCGCGCACCCTGGCGTACCGCATCGACGCACTGCTCGGCGAAGTACAAGGGTGGGAAGTCGGCGGTGGGGGTCAGCTCGAAACTCAGGCCATGGCGGGCGGCACTGGCCTCGATCACCTCGCGCACCTCGGCGACCATCGCATCCAGTTGGGCGGGGTCGAGGTGGCGCAGGTCGAGGGTCATCTGCACCTGGCCGGGAATCACGTTGCGCGAACCAGGGTGCAGGTTCAGGCAGCCGACGGTGCCGCAGGCATGGGGCTGGTGGGCGTGGGCCACGCGGTTGACTGCGGCCACCACCTCGGCAGCGCCAACCAGCGCATCCTTGCGCAGGTGCATCGGCGTCGGGCCTGCATGCGCCTCGACGCCGGTGAGTACCAGGTCGAACCATTTCTGGCCCAGGCAGCCCTGAACCACACCGATGGTGGTGCGCTGGTCCTCCAGCACAGGCCCTTGTTCGATATGCGCTTCGAAATAAGCACCGACCGGATGCCCGGTGGGCACCCGCGGGCCGGCGTAACCGATGCGCTGGAGCTCCGCGCCCACCGAAAGGCCTTGTTCGTCGACCTTGTCGAGGGTCTCCTGCAGGCCGAACTTGCCGGCAAACACCCCCGACCCCATCATGCACGGTGGGAAGCGCGAGCCTTCTTCGTTGGTCCACACCACCACTTCCAGTGGGGCCTCGGTCTGCAGGCCAAGGTCATTGAGGGTGCGCACCACTTCGAGCCCGGCCATGACGCCGTAGCAGCCGTCGAACTTGCCTCCGGTGGGTTGGGTATCGATATGGCTGCCGGTCATGACCGGCGCCAGTGCCGGGTTGCGTCCTGCGCGGCGAGCGAAGATGTTGCCGATGGCGTCAACACTGACCGTGCAGCCGGCCTCCTCGCACCAGCGCACGAACAGGTCGCGGGCCTGTCGGTCGAGATCGGTCAGCGCCAGGCGGCACACGCCGCCCTTGGCCGTGGCGCCGAGCCGGGCCAGGTCCATCAGCGATTGCCAGAGGCGCTCGCGGTTGACCAGGGCGCCCTGGCCGAGCAGGTGTTGCGAGGGATCGATGCGGGTGTTCATGGGGCGTCTCTCCTGTAGCAAATAGGGGGCTTCTTCGCGGGCGGCGCGTGGCGATATCCCAGTGGGAGCGGGCTTGCCCGCGAAGAGGCCGGTACAGAGCAATGCCTGAAATCAGGCACTCAGCGCCAGGTAGCGGTTCTTGATGCTCGGGTCGTCGCGAAACTGTGCGGCGGTTCCCTGGTAGGCCACGCGACCCTGTTCGAGCACGTAGTGACGATCGGCCAAGGCATCGCAGACCATCAGGTTCTGCTCCACCAGCAGGATCGACAGGCCCTCGTCCTTGATCCGCCGCAGGATCTTCACCAACTCGTCGACGATCACCGGCGCCAGCCCCTCGGTCGGCTCATCGAGGATCAGCAACCGCGGGCCATTGAGCAGGGCCCGGGCGATCGCCAGCATCTGCTGCTCGCCACCCGACAGCGCGAAGCCGCCGTTACGGCGGCGCTCTTCCAGGCGCGGGAACATCGCGTAGACGTCACGCAGTTGCCAGCGGCTCTCCTTGCGCGTGGCGATCTTCAGGTTTTCCTCGACACTGAGCTGGCGAAAGATGCCGCGGTGCTCCGGCACCAGGGCGATGCCCCGGCGGGCGATATCGAAGATTTCGCGGCCGACCAGAGGCTGCCCATCGAAGCTGATCTGGCCCTGGCGTGGCCGCACGATGCCGAGGATGCTGCGCAGGGTGGTGGTCTTGCCGGCGCCGTTACGCCCCAGCAGGGTCACCAGTTCGCCGGCACCGACCTGCAGGGAGACGCCTTCGAGCACGTGGCTTTTGTCGTAGTAGGAATGGATCGAGTCGACGTTGAGCATCAGGCGGCCTCTCCAAGGTAGGCGGTGCGCACGCGTTCGTCGTTGCGCACGAATTCCGGGGTGCCCTCGACCAGGATCTGGCCGTGGCTCATGACGGTGATGCGTTGGCTGATCGACATGACGATGCTCATGTTGTGCTCGATCAGCAGCACGGTGTGGTCGCGGCCCAGATCGCTGATCAGCTCGGTCATCAGCGGAATGTCGTCGATGCCCATGCCGGAGGTGGGTTCGTCGAGCATCAGCAGGCTTGGCTTGGCGCAGATCGACATGCCGACTTCCAGTACGCGCTGCTGGCCATGGGAGAGTTCGCCGGCGAGGGTGTCGGCACGGCCTGTGAGTTTCAGGCGCTCGAGCACCTGGTCGGCGGTGTCCCAGTGGCTGCGCTTGTGCTCGACGCTGCGCCAGAAGTTCAGCGCGCCCAGGCCATCGCGGCCCTGGGCGGCCAGGCGCAGGTTCTCGCGTACCGAGAGGTTCTGGAACAGGCTGGTGAGCTGGAACGAGCGCGCCATGCCCAGGGCCACGCGGCCATGGGAGGGCTTGCGGACGATGTCGCGGCCATTGAACAGGATGCTGCCGGCGGTGGCCTGGCGTTCGCCGGTCAGGCAGTGGAACAGGCTGGTCTTGCCGGCGCCGTTGGGGCCGATGACCGTGTGGATGGTGCCAGGGCGGACTTTCAGGTCGACACCGCCGACTGCGCGGAACGGCCCGTAGGCCAGCTCCAGGTTGCGGGTTTCCAGCAGGAACTCGCTCATCACAAGGTCTCCTTGGTCTCGGTCGACAACGTACGCCCCGGACGCAGGCGCTTGCCCAGCTCGGCCAGGCCGCCCCACAGGCCGCCACGCATGAACACCACCACCAGGATCAGGATGAGCCCGAGCAGCATCAGCCAACGCGGCCACAGCTCCGACAGCACGTCGCCCAGCACCACGATGGCGCCGGCCCCCAGCAGCGAGCCGAACAGCGAGCCCGTGCCGCCGATGATGGTCATGATCAGGATGTTCTCGCTCATCATCAGGTCGATGTTCGACAGCGGTGCAAAGTGCAGCAGCATGGCGTAAAGCGCCCCGGCGATACCGGTGATGGCGCCGGACAGCATGAACACCAGGATCTTGAAGTGGCGGGTGTCGTAGCCGATCGCCGCCGCGCGGGTCTCGTTCTCGCGGATCGCCAGCAAGGTGCTGCCGAAGGGCGAGCGGATCACCCGCAGGGCGAAGGCGAAAATCAACAGGAACAGCAGGGCGACGAAGGCATAGAAATGCCGAGGGTCGGCCAGATCGACCAGTACATGACCGAAGACCTCGATATTCGGCCGCGGCACGTCGAGCAGGCCGTTGTCGCCACCGGTCCAGCCGCTGAGGGTGTAGGCCAGGAAGTACGCCATCTGGCTGAAGGCCAGGGTCAGCATGACGAAGTAGATGCCCTTGCGCCGGATCGCCAGTGCGCCGACCAGCAGCGCCAGCAACGCACCGAATACCGCAGCGCCCAGCAGCGCGGCGAACAGCCCCCATTTCAGATGGATCATCAGCAGTGCCGCGCCATAGGCACCCACGCCGAAGAAAATGCCCTGGCCGAACGACAGCAGGCCGGTGTAGCCCAGCAGCAGGTTGCAGGCGAGCGCCGCCAGGGCAAAGATCAGTATCTCGGTGGCCAGCGTGGCCGAAGGCAGCACCAACGGCAGCAGCACCAGGCTGGCGACCACCAGCAACAGCAGGACCGGCGTGCGCGGCCCGACCGGTAATGGATTCTTCTCGCTCATCAATCATGCTCTCCCGAACAGGCCATAGGGACGGACCAGGATCACCGCGGCCATCGCCCCGTAGATCATCAGGCTGGCGCCTTGCGGCCAGAGGCTGGTCATCATGCTTTGCACCACGCCGACCAGCAGTCCACCGACCAGCGCGCCGCCGAACGAACCCATGCCGCCGATCACCACCACTACGAAGGCGATGCCGAGGATCTCCGGGCCGACGAAGGGCTGGGCACCGCGCAACGGCGCGAACAGCACCCCGGCGACACCGGCCAGGCCCACACCGAGGGCGAAGGTCAGGGAGAACAGGCGGAAGATGTTGGTGCCCAGCAGCGACACGGTTTCGGTGCTTTCACTGCCGGCGCGTACCAGGGCACCGAAGCGCGTGCGTTCGAGCAGCAGCCACAAGGCCAGGCCGATCAGCGCGGCGAAGCCGATCAGGAACAGGCGGTAGTAGGGGTAGATGAAGTCGCCCAGGATCACCACGCCACGGAGCTCCGGCGGTACGGCGATGTTCTTGCCCACCGGCCCCCAGATCAGGACCGAGGCTTCCTGGATGATCAGGGCGATGCCCAGGGTGACCAGGATCTGGAAGGTGTGCGGCAGGTGGTAGATGCGCTTGATCAGCAGGCGCTCCACCGCCCAGGCCAGCGCTGCCACGACCAGCGGGGCGATCAGCAATGCCAGCCAGAAGTTGCCGGTCAGGGCCACGGCGGTGTAGCACAGGTAGGCGCCGAGCAGGAAGAACGCCCCGTGGGCGAAGTTGACGAAGTTCAGCAGGCCGAAAATGATCGTCAGGCCTACGGCGATGAGGAAGTAGATCATCCCCAGGCCCAGGCCGTTGAGCAGTTGGAACAGGTACAATTCGAGCATGAGCGTGCCCTCGACAGCGCGCGGCGCGGCTGCCTGTACAGGTGTGTTTGACTGGCGGCGCGGCCTCAGGCCAGGGCGCAACCGGTGTGATCGACCTCGACGAACGAGCGGCCCGAACTGATGACTTCAGCCAGGTCGTCCTCGTCGCGCAACTGCCCCTGGGGCTTGCCGCGCAGCAGGTAGTAGTCCTTGAGCACCTGGTGGTCGCCAGGGCGGATCAGCTCTTCGCCGGTCGGGCCCTGGAAGCGCATGCCCTGCAAGGCCCTGGCGACGCTGGCGCCGTCGAAGGTGCCAGCCTGGACGATGGCGTCGAGCATGACCTTGGTGCCGATGTAGTCGGCGGCCAGCGGATAGTTGGGGTTGATTCCATAGGCCTTCTGCGTGGCGGCGACCAGCGCCTTGTTCAGCGGCGTATCCACCTGATGCCAGTACTGGGCGCCCAGGTAGACCCCTTCGAGCACATCGCTGCCCAGCTCCTGGAACTGGTCGAGCCCTGCCGACCAGACCAGCAGCACCTTCATCCGCTCCTTGATGCCGAAGTTGACCGCCTGGCGCAGGGCGTTGGACGACTGGCTGCCGAAGTTCAGCAGCACCAGCACGTCGGGCTTGGCGGCGATGGCATTGGTCAGGTACCCGGAGAACTCCTGTTCCTGCAGCGAGTGGTAGCTGTTGCCGATGTGCTCGACACCGAACTCGGCAAAAACCTTGCGCGCATTGTCCAGCAGCGCATCGCCGAACACGTATTGCGGGGTGATGGTGTACCAGCGCTTGGCTTGCGGCAGCTGGCGGATCATCGGCACCAGGGTTTCGCGAATCGCGCCGTAGGTCGGCACCGACCAGCGGAATGTCGAGAGATTGCAATCCTTGCCGGTGATCTCGTCGGCGCCGACCGGGGTCATGAATACGCCGCCGGCCTTGTTGATTTCCTTGGACACGGCCAGGGCGGAGGAAGACAGGGTGCAGCCCTGGAAGAATCTCGCACCGTCCTGGCCGATGGCTTCCTGGACCTTGCGCACGGCCTTGCCGGCATTGCCTTCGGTGTCGATGACCTTGTACTGCAGCGGCCGCCCCAGCAGTTGCGGATGCTCGGCGATGGCCAGGCGCGAGCCCATGTCGGCGTACTTGCCGTAGCTGGCGAAGGCGCCGGACATCGACTTGAGCCCGTAGAAGACCAGCGGCTGTTCGGCGAATGCCCGGTGCGCTCCCAGGGGGAGACTGCCGAGGGCACCCAGGGCAAGACCTGCCTTGAGCAGGGTACGTCTTTGCATGGATAACTCCTTGATTCTGGTTATTAGGCAGGAGTGGCAATGGCAAAGCGGGTACGGCCGGGCCTGTAGGCAGGCCTCTGTGCAGGCTGGATCAGTGGTGGTGCTCGAACTCCAGCAGGAAGTTGCGTTCGACCTCGCCCTCCAGCGCGGTCATGTGATGTTCGGCGTCGCACATGTGCTCGTGCATCAGCCGGCGCACGGCCTTTTCATCGCTGGCGCGCAGGGCGACCAGCAGTTGCTTGTGGTAGTCGATGTTGGCCGCGGCGAACTGCTGGCGCTTGGGCAGGTAGGCCTTCTTCAGTACCACCAGGTCGCGCAGCAGGTCGTTGAGGAACACCGCCATGAAGCGCAGCAGCGGATTGGGGCAGCGGCGTGCCAGCAAGGTGTGGAACTCGATTTCCGCCAGGCGCTGTTCGCGCTGGCCCTGCTCGCTGTCTTCCGGGGTGCTGCAGAAGTCGATGTTGGCCTGCAGTGCGGCATAGTCGGCGTCGCTGAGCTGCCCCATCACGGCCACTGCCAACTCGACCTCGATGACCTTGCGCAACTGGTAGACCTGTTCGCCGTCCAGATGCTGGAAGTGCAGGTAGTTGCGCAGCGCGCGACTGGCCGGCTCGGTGCCCACTTCAGCGAGATAGGCGCCGCCGGTCGGGCCGGTGCGGGTGTTGACCAGCCCTTCGACCTCCAGGGCCTTGAGTGCCTCGCGGGCGGTCCCTTTGGAGCATTCGAAGTGCTCCATCAGCTCGCGTTCGGTGGGCAGGCGATCACCGGGGCGCAAGGCTTCGGTGACGATCGAGCGCTTGACCGATTCGACGATCAGGTCCGAGAGCTTCTGGCGCTTGCGTTTGGGCTTGAGCATTTCGCTATTTTTCATATTTATGCGGATAAATAGGATTTAGCGAGTTTTGTCGGGCAGGGTCAATGGTGGCGGGGGGGAGGGGTCGCAAATGGAGCTAAAGGGTCGGGGAGGGATAAGCGGGCCTTGCCCGGCAATCTGAAAACTGGCCCCTCCTGCACTGGGGGGAGCCAGTTGTCGGCAATCAGCCTTGTCGGCCAGGACCCTGCTCGAGGTGGGCCTGGCTGCAGTACCAGTCCTTGCCGAGCTTGAGTGCCCGGTCGTTGGGCAGGTGTACGCCGCAATGGGCGCAGCGCACCATGGTCAAGGGGTCTTCGAGGC
Organism: Pseudomonas sp. RW3S2; assembly: GCF_014268955.1. Lineage (NCBI taxonomy): Bacteria > Pseudomonadati > Pseudomonadota > Gammaproteobacteria > Pseudomonadales > Pseudomonadaceae > Pseudomonas > Pseudomonas sp. RW3S2. The sequence continues at coordinate 24,186 of NZ_JABWRM010000019.1, forward strand.
GTGGCTCGGGGCGTGATTGCTGGCTGATCTTGAATTTACGCCACAGCCAGAACGCGGCGGCGATCAGGGCGATCCAGAAGAGTAGACGAACCATGGTGTCCAGCTTGTCGTGAATGAAGAGGCCACAGTCTAGGACGCGGCCATGAAAAAAGGGAGGCCTGGGCCTCCCTTTCTGTCGTTGCGCGATCTGTCAGTCGAACAGACCGAAGGTCAGGTAGCTGAACCAGGAACGATCCTCTTCGGCTTCCTTGGGGCCAGCCGGCAGGATCGGATCGCCGTTCTCGTCCTTGGGCAGCAGGTCGGCCGGCATTTCCGAGCGGGCGTCCTTGAACTGACGGACCACGTCCTGGTTGGCGCGGGTTTCACCCGGTGGCAGCGGGGTGTCGGTCTCGATCAGGCCCAGGGTAGCCTTGGACAGCCAGGAGCGACCGTCGGACTCGCTCTGCTTGGGTACGAACTGACCGTCGACCAGGCTCGGGTGGTTCGGGTAGTTGAGCTTGAGGGTTTCCAGGCTGGTGGCGGCCAGGTCGTCCAGGTGCATTTTCTGGTAGGCCTCGGTCATCACGGCCAGGCCGTCGGCAACCGATGGCGTTTCCTGGAAGTTCTCCACCACGTAGCGGCCACGGTTGGCGGCGGCAACGTAAGCCTCGCGGCTCAGGTAGTAGTCGGCGACGTGGATTTCGTAGGAGGCCAGCAGGTTGCGCAGGTAGATCATGCGCTGCTTGGCGTCCGGGGCGTAGCGGCTGTTGGGGAAGCGGCTGGTGAGCTGGGCGAACTCGTTGTACGAGTCGCGCGCCGCGCCCGGGTCACGCTTGGTCATGTCCAGCGGCAGGAAGCGCGCCAGCAGGCCGCGGTCCTGGTCGAACGAGGTCAGGCCTTTCAGATAATAGGCGTAGTCGACGTTCGGGTGCTGCGGGTGCAGGCGGATGAAGCGTTCGGCAGCAGACTTGGCGGCCTCCGGCTCGGTGTTCTTGTAGTTGGCGTAGATCAGCTCGAGCTGGGCCTGGTCGGCGTAGCGGCCGAACGGGTAGCGCGATTCCAGGGCCTTGAGCTTGTTCACGGCACTGGTGTAGCTGTGGTTGTCCAGGTCGGCCTGCGCCTGCTGGTACAACTCGGCTTCGCTGAGGTTCTCGTCAATGACTTCCTTGTTCGAGGAACAGGCAGCAGTGAGCCCGAGGATGGCGATCAGCAGCAGGTGTTTCACTTGCATGGCGGCTTGCGTCCTTTGACGGCCGCTGTCTTGGGCGGTGCCGTCCTGTTATGATGAGCGCCCCCGGCCAACCCCGGGGCAAAAGAAGCCGTATTTAACCACAAGCACGCAGCTGAAACCAAAGGCTGTAAGCCCATCGATTCGAGCATGTCCGAGATCATTCAACTTAGTGCAGAGGTCCCGTCCGAGCTGGGCGGCCAACGCCTCGACCAGGTCGCCGCCCAATTGTTCGACGAGTACTCGCGTTCGCGCCTGACTTCGTGGATCAAGGAAGGCCGCCTGACCGTCGATGGTGCGGTGCTGCGCCCGCGCGATACCGTCCACACCGGCTCCGTTCTCGCCCTGGAGGCCGAACAGGAGGCCCAGGGTGAATGGGAGGCAGAGGACATCGATCTGGACATCGTCTATGAAGACGATCAGATCCTGGTGATCAACAAGCCTGCCGGGCTGGTGGTCCACCCGGCTGTCGGGCATGCCAGCGGGACCCTGCTCAACGCCTTGCTGCACCATGTGCCGGACATCATCAACGTGCCGCGCGCCGGCATCGTCCACCGCCTGGACAAGGACACCACCGGTCTGATGGTGGTCGCCAAGACGCTGCAGGCGCAGACCAACCTCGTCGACCAACTGCAGAAGCGCTCGGTCAGCCGCATCTATGAATGCATCGTGGTTGGCGTGGTGACGGCCGGTGGCAAGATCGACGCACCGATCGGTCGCCACGGCGGCATGCGTCAGCGCATGGCGGTCACCGATGGCGGCAAGCCGGCGGTCAGCCACTATCGCGTGCTCAAGCGCTTCCGCTCGCACACCCATGTGCGGGTCAAGCTGGAGACCGGGCGTACCCACCAGATTCGTGTGCACATGGCCCATGTCGGTTTCCCGCTAGTGGGTGACCAGACCTACGGCGGTCGCTTCCGCATCCCGCCGGCGGCCAGCGTGGCCATGGTCGAGGCGGTCAAGCATTTCCCGCGTCAGGCGCTGCACGCACGCTTCCTGGCGCTGGACCATCCGACGACCGGTGAGCGCATGGAGTGGAAATCGCCCTTGCCGGACGACTTCATGTGGCTGCTGTCGCTGCTCGACCAGGACCGCGAGAGCTTCATCGGATGAGCGAGCTGACGCAATCGCTGATCTTCCCCGACTGGCCGGCCCCGGCCTCGGTTCGCGCTTGCGTCACCACGCGTGAGGGCGGCGTCAGCCTGCCGCCCTACGACACCTTCAACCTGGGTGACCACGTGGGCGACGACCCGGCGGCGGTTGCCGAGAATCGCCGCCGCCTGGGCGATGAATTCGCTATCCAGCCGGCCTGGCTCAAGCAAGTGCATGGCCTGGTCGTGGCCGACGCCGATCCGGCCGTGGTGGCCGAAGCGGATGCCAGCTGGACCGACCAGCCTGGTATCGCCTGTACCGTGATGACCGCCGATTGCCTGCCCGCGCTGTTCTGCGATCGTGCCGGCACGCGTGTGGCGGCCGCCCATGCGGGCTGGCGCGGGCTGGCCGGTGGCGTGCTGGAAGCCACCCTTGATCGTCTGGCGCTGGCACCTGAACAGGTGCTGGTTTGGCTGGGCCCTGCCATCGGCCCGCAAGCGTTCGAGGTGGGCCTGGAAGTGCGCGATGCTTTCACCGCCGTGCATCCGGAGGCTGCCAGTGCCTTCGTCGCGGGCGAGCGCCCCGACAAGCTGATCGCCGACATCTATGCCCTGGCGCGTATCCGTCTGGCCGCGCGCGGCGTGACGGCCGTGTATGGCGGCGGTTTCTGCACGGTCAGCGATCCGCGTTTCTTCTCCTATCGACGCACCCCACAGGGCGGGCGTTTCGCCTCGCTGGTCTGGCTCGAACCTCGCTGAGCCTTTGCGCCCTTGCCGGGGCGGTCTGTGCTATGCCGTGCAATAGATCTCACTGATGTCCATCAGTGTTGTTGCTTTTTGTCGTAGTCTTTTCCCTCTCAAGCGTTTCGATTTTCTTCAAATGCGCCGCAATAGCCGTTAGTCTCGCAACAATCCGTACCGCCGTGATCTTCCAACCAGAACGAGTCGGCCATGACAGATTTGTCCCGTACGCATGGAGTCGCCAGCCAGGCCCTGGGTCTGCTGGACGGGCGTTTCTTCCGGCCACCGCTGCCGGACGGGCATGTGCTGCGCGCGCGCTTGTGCCAGCGCCTTGAAGCCGGGCTGGATGGGCGGTTGCTGCTGGTCAACGCACCGGCGGGGTTCGGCAAGAGTTCGCTGGCCATCGAGTTCTGCCAGCAACTGCCCAGCCACTGGCGCAGCCTCTGGTTGGGCCTGAGCCAGCGCGATGCCGACCCCGGTCGTTTCCTCGAGCGTCTGCTCGAAGGCTTGCAGCAGTTCTGCCCGGCGTTGGGTGGTCAGGCTATGGGCTTGCTAAAGATGCGCCAGCGCCATCAGCCGTTCGCCTTCGAAGAATGGCTCGACAGCCTGCTCGACGAGCTGGCGCTCTACCTGAATAGCGATACGCCGCTGCTGCTGGTGCTGGATGACTACCATCTTGCCCAGGGGCCGGTTCTCGATCGCTGCCTGCAGTTCTTCCTCAACCATTTGCCGCCGGGTCTGGCATTGCTGGTCACCAGCCGTCAGCGCCCCGACTGGCATCTGGCGCGGCTACGCCTGTCGCGCCAGTTGGCCGAACTCAACGAACAAGACTTGCGCCTGACCTCCGACGAAGCCCTCGCCGTGATTGGCCGCCAGCCCACCGGCCTGCGTGGTCAGGCGCTGGACAACCTGATCCAGCGCAGCGACGGCTGGGTCGCCGGGCTGCGTTTCTGGCAACTGGCGACCAGCGAGTCTGGCGAGGACCATGCCTTGCCCCAGGCGCTGCACGGTGGTGAAGGGTTGATCCGCGATTACCTGCTTGAAGAGGTCATCGAGATCCTGCCGGTAGAAGTCCAGGCCTTCCTCTATGACACCGCCTGCCAGGAGCGCTTCTGCATCGAACTGTGCGACGCCCTGCGCGAGCGCGAGGACAGCGCGGCCATCCTGCGTTACCTGCAGGCTCACCAGGTGTTCCTGGTGCCGCTGGATGAGCACGGTCGCTGGTTCCGGTATCACCACCTGTTCTCCGACCTGCTGCGCAGTCGCCAGGCCAGCGAGCCTTCGGCGGCGCTGCATCTGCGTGCCTGTCGCTGGTTCGAGCGCCAGGGGCTGCTCGACGAAGCGGTGGAGCAAGCCTTGCGTGCGGGTTCTCTGGATGTCGCCGCCGATCTGGTGCAGAGCCTTTCCGAAGAGCAACTGCTGGCCGAACAGAACGTCGGCATGCTGTTGCGCTGGAAGATGGACCTGCCTGACAGCCTGCTGATCAGTACGCCACGCTTGATCGTGCTGTACAGCTGGGCACTGGGCCTGGCCTGCCAGTTGGATGCTGCCGAAGAACTGGCGGCCTATCTCAGCCGTTTCCTCCCAGCGCCCTCGGCGACCGCCCAGAAATCCATGCTCGCCCAGTGGCTGGCGCTCAGCGGCGTGATCGCGCGCGGCCGCGGCGATCGCGAGCGCACCCTGGCCTACTGCGAGGAAGCCCTGCAGAGCCTGCCCTGCAAGCGCTATGGCCAGCGTCTGGTGTGCCTGTCGACGCTGTCCAACCTGGCCATTGCCGACGGTGACTTCTGGCGGGCGCGGGGCTGGAACCGTGAGGCGCTGGAGTTGGCCCAGCGTGTTGGCAATCCATTGTTCGAGGCCCTGGCCCATTACGATCGCGCCAGGGTATTGCACGCCCGCGGCGAGGTGTTGCGCGCCCTGGACGAGGTGCGTCAGGGGTTGCAGCGTCTGCAGGGGTTGTCGGGGCAGCGCCTGTACGCCGTGCGCGCCCGCTTGATTCTCTACGAAGGCTACCTGTATGCCTCGCGCCTGCAACCAGGCCAGGGGCGGGCGCGGTTGCGCGCCGGGCTGAGCGAAGCGCGGGCGTGTCGTGATATCAGCGTACTGATCGGCCACTGCGTGATCGCCTCGCTGGAGGGGCGCGACGGTCGCTTCGCCGAGGCTTTTGCGGAGCTCGCCGAGGCCGAGCGGCTGATGCACATCTGGGACGTGCCGCCGATCTTCTACCTGGCCATGATCACGCTGGTGAAGTGCGAACTCTGGCTGGCCCAGGGCCGCACCGACCTTGCCGAGTCCTGGCTGCTGCGCCTGGGGCAGACCTACGGCGGAGAGCAACCGGCCGCTGCACCGGAATTTCATCCATTGCTGCCACTGCATATCGAGCTGCAACAAGCGTTGCTGGAGCGCACCCTGGCACGACCGGAGCCCGCCGAGCAGCGCCTGCGGGCACTGGTGGCACAGGGGGAGGCCAGTGGTGGAATGATGCTGGCGGTCAGCGCGCTGTGCCAGTTGGTTGATCTGTTGCTGGCGCAGGGACGCGAACAGGAAGCGGGCAAGTTGCTGGCCAAAGCACTCGAGGCTGCGCATGGCGGGGCTTTGCACGCTTTCCAGCGGCTGCTGGAGGAGCGTCCGATATGGTTGCGCGAGCAGCTCGCCGCCAGCCCCGTGTGCCCGGTCCAGGCCGAATTGCTGGCACGCCTGCCGCAGACTCCGCCTGTCAGCGTGGCCAGCAACGAGGCGCTCAGCGGCCGTGAGCTGGCGGTGCTGGAGCTGATCGCGCAAGGCTGCTCCAACCAGCAGATCAGCGAGCGCCTGTTCATCTCCCTGCATACCGTCAAGACCCACGCCAGCCATATCAACAGCAAGCTGGGCGTGGAGCGCCGCACGCAAGCAGTGGCACGGGCCAAGTCGCTGGGCCTGCTGGTCTAGAAAGCGCCTTGCAGTTAAAATGATGGCTAGTTGCCACTATCTCGTCATGCGCTGACTTCCCGGTCTCATCTTTCCCGCCGCCCGGCCGATACAGCATTCGCCGGGCCCAGTCGCCGCAGGCCTTTTTCCACTTCTTCCCAATACAGGTCGTGTTGATGCTGCAGTATGGGCAAAAAAGCTTTCTGATCGTCGACGACTTCACCGACTTTCGCACCTCGACGCGCTCCATGCTGCGCGAGTTGGGTGTGCGCGACGTGGATACCGCCGACAGCGGCGAGCAGGCCCTGCGCATGTGCGCGCAGAAGCGCTACGACTTCATCCTCCAGGACTTCCACCTGGGCGATGGCAAGAAGAATGGCCAGCAGGTGCTCGAGGACCTGCTGCTGGACAAGCTCATCAGCCATGAATGCGTGTTCATCATGGTCACGGCCGAAAGCAGCCAGTCGATTGTCCTCAGCGCCATCGAGCATGAACCGGATGCCTATCTGACCAAGCCGTTCAACCGCCTGGGCCTGGCGCAGCGCCTGGAAAAGCTGGTGCAGCGCAAGACCTTGCTCAAGCCGATTCTCCAGGCGCTGGACCGTGGGCGCCCGGCCGAGGTGCTGGCGGCCTGCGCCGAGCTGTGCAAGCAGGATCCGCGTTTCGCGCCGTTGTGCCTGCGCTACCGGGCCGATGCACTGCGCGACCTCAATCGCTTCGACGACCTGGAAAAGTTTCTCACCAACATTCTGGCCAGCCGCCCGCAGCCTTGGGTGTATGCGGCGCTGGGCAGCCTGATGCACAAGCGTGGCCAGTACGAACAGGCCCAGGGCGTCTATGAGCAGGCGCTCAAGGCCTTCCCGATCATGCCAGGGCTTTACGACGGGCTGGCTGAAGTGCTGGTGGCCAAGGGCGACAACAAGCGCGCCCAGCACATGCTCGAGGAAGCCGTGCGCCTGTCACCGCTGGCGGTACGGCGCCAGGCGGCGCTGGGCAAGCTGGCCCTGGACAACGAAGACTACGAAGGCGCATCCAAGGCCTACCGGCACGCCGTGAGCCAGGGGCAGAGCTCGCGCTACAAGAGCGCCGAGAGCAACCTGGGCCTGGTCCAGGCGCTGATGAACAAGAACGCCGGCAATGGCCTCGATGCGCGTACGCGGGTCGAGATCAATACCGTGCTCAGCGAAGTTGCCAAGGAACACACCGAAGACCAGGGCCTGCAAGTTCGCGCCCGCCTGATGAAGGCTGCCAGCCTGCAGCAGGCCGGCGATGCGGAAACCGCGGCCAAGCTCACCGAGCAGGCCATGCAGCGTCTGGAAAAGATGGATCAGTTCTTCTCGGTCGATGCCGCGCTGACCGTGGCCAAGCAGCTCAAGGACCTGGGGCAGGAGTCGGCCGGGACTTCGATTCTCAAGGGGTGCGTGGAAACCTACGGGGATGACCCGAAAGTCATGCAGAGCGTGGCCAAGGTCACCGACGATCCGACGGTGCTCGGAGCCGTCACCGAGGCTGTCGACCTCAACCGCCAAGGGGTGCGCAGCTATCAGGGCGGCCAGTTGAACGAGGCCCTGGAGATGTTTCGCAAGGCCCTGTCGCTGCAACCGAAGAACATCAGCATTGCCCTCAATACCGCCCAGGCGCTGCTGCGTATCGGCGGCGAAAGTCCGTCGGAGTCGCTTATGCAGGAATGTCGCAACTGCCTGAACAGCGTGGCTGGCATCCCCGCCAGCGACAGCCGTTTCGACCGCTACCGCAAGCTGCACGTGCGGGTGTTCGGCGCATGAGCCGGGATGAGCAGGGGCTGGATTTCTCGACGGTGATCGCCTCCACCGTGCACGACATGAAGAACTCGCTCTCGGCGCTGATCCAGGCCCACGATCAGTGGCTGGCGCGTTTGCCCGAACAGGCCCGCAGTGGCAGCGAACAAGGGGTGATGGAGCATGAGTTCCGCCACCTCAACGGGATGCTGGTGCAATTGCTGGGGTTGTACAAGCTGGGCATCAACCAGTTGCCGATCTGCCCCGACTACCACGAGCTCGAGGATTTCGTCGAAGCCCAGTTGGCGGCGCAGCAGGAAGTCATCCGCCACCGCGACGTGCTGGCGACCTGGCGCATCGACACCGAAAGCCCGCTGGGCTTCTTCGACCGCGAACTGGTCGCCTCGGTGGTCGCCAACGTACTGACCAACGCCATTCGCTACGCCGGGCACACGCTGCTGATCAGCGTCGAGGAGGAGGGCGAGCAGTTGGTGATCAGCGTCAACGATGATGGTCCCGGTTATCCACAGCGCATGCTCGAGCGTCAGCAGGACTACGTGCAGGGCATCGACCAGCAGAGCGGCAGCACCGGCCTTGGCCTGTACTTCGCGGCCAGGATCGCCGCCCTGCACGAGCGCAACGGCGTACGCGGGCGGATCGAAATCGCCAACGGTGGTGCGCTGGGTGGCGGGTTGTTCAGGTTGTATTTGCCTTGACTCTGGCTGTTTGAGTGTCACTTCCCACTGCGTTGTGGGATAGCTCCTGACCTCGGTTTCATGACTTCAGAAGCAGCGCTTCAGATGACAATGTAGACACGTTGTTTCTACAAGTTACTTGCAATCATCTGGAGGGTTTCTACTATGTATCCACCTTTGGAGATACTTATGGAAGTCAAGATTCAACAATGGGGCAACAGCGCTGCCATTCGCCTGCCATCGACCATTCTCAAGCAGATGCGCCTGAGCGTGGGCTCCGTCCTCAGCCTGGATACCGCCACCGGGTCGCTGGTTTTCAAGCCCGTCCGATCAAAACCCAAGTACAAGCTTGAGGATCTGATGGCCCAGTGCGATCTCGATGCACCTGAGCCGGATGAGCTCGCGGCGTGGAACGCCATTCGTCCTGTCGGTCGTGAGGTATGAGGCGGGCGGGATTCGCCAGGGGCGATATTGTGCGAGTCGATCTTGAGCCTGTGGTCGGTCGCGAGCAGCAAGGTGCGATGCGCCAGGTGCTTGTACTGACGCCGGCTGCCTACAATACCGCGGGCCTGGCCGTGGTCGTCCCGATTACTCAAGGTGGGGATTTCACCCGGCATGCCGGGTTTGCAGTCACGCTCAGCGGGGCAGGTACGCGAACCCAGGGCGTGGTGTTGTGCAACCAGTTGCGTACGATGGATCTCGAGGCGCGTGGTGCCCGGCGTATCGAGTCTGTTCCCGACGTCGTCATCGATGATGCGCTGGCGCGCGTACAAACCTTATTCGAATGAGCGTGAAGTCGCTTGGAGCTGGACTCCCATGACCCATATCCCTGTATCGCTGATCCGCGAAACCTTCCCCGTAGGCCCCCTGCAATGCAACTGCACGCTGATCGGCGACCCGGTCAGCAAGAAGGCCATCGTCGTCGACCCCGGTGGCGACGAGCAGAAGATTCTCGCGCGCCTGCAACAGCATGGCCTGACGCTGGTGAGCATCATCCATACCCACGCCCATTTCGATCACTTCCTGGCCTCCGGCAGGCTCAAGGAACTGACCGGTGCGACCCTGCACCTGCACAAGGACGACAAGCCGCTGTGGGACAACCTGGAGATGCAGTGCCAGATGTTCGGCGTGCCCTACACGCCCGTCCCTTCCCCCGACCGCTGGCTCGCCGATGACGAGGCGCTGGCCTGCGGCTGTGGCGTGGCGCTGCACACACCCGGGCATACGCCGGGCTCGATGAGTTTCTGGTTTGCCGAACACAAGCTGCTGATTGCCGGCGACACTCTGTTCCGGCGTGGCGTGGGGCGCACCGATTTGTGGGGGGGCGATCAACGGGCTATCGTTCGTTCCATCAAGGAGCGGCTGTACCGCCTGGATGAAGAGGCGATCGTGGTGACCGGCCATGGTCCGGACACTCGCCTCGGCGAAGAGATGCGTGAAAACCCGTTCGTGCGGGCGTGAAGTTTCATGGAATTTTTCCGCGTCGCTGCAATCCAAGGCTGGCACTGATCCGTATACGATCCGCTGCACTTTCGAATTTCACCAGGAGCTTGTCCATGTTCACCATGCGTCGTCTGATTATCGTCGCTACCGCTGCTGCCCTGATGACCGGCTGTGCCGGCCAGAACCCCTACGACAACCAGGGCCAGGCGCAGGGCGGCTCCACAGGGATGAGCAAGACTGCCAAGTACGGTGGCCTGGGTGCACTGGCCGGTGCCATCGCCGGTGCGGCCATCGATCACAACAACCGTGGCAAGGGTGCGCTGATCGGCGCTGCTGCGGTAGGCGCCGCTGCCGCCGGTTATGGCTACTATGCCGACAAGCAGGAAGCCGAACTGCGCGCGCAGATGGCCAACACCGGTGTCGAAGTGCAGCGCCAGGGCGACCAGATCAAGCTGATCATGCCAGGTAACATCACCTTCGCTACCGATTCGGCGAACATCGCCCCAAGCTTCTACTCGCCGCTGAACAACCTCGCCAGCTCGTTCAAGCAGTTCAACCAGAACACCATCGAAGTGGTCGGCTTCACCGACAGCACCGGCAGCCGCCAGCACAACATGGACCTGTCGCAGCGTCGCGCGCAGGCCGTCAGCACCTACCTGACCTCGCAGGGCGTCGATGCGTCACGGGTGTCGGTTCGTGGCATGGGCCCGGACCAGCCGATCGCCAGCAACGCCGATGCCAATGGCCGGGCGCAGAACCGTCGCGTCGAGGTCAACCTGAAGCCGATCCCTGGCCAGCAGTATGACCAGCAGGGCACCGTTCAGCAGTATCCCTGACCTGTAACGCAGCCGCTTTGCGGCCCTTTCGCGGGACAAGTCGGTACGCCGGCTTGTCCCGCGATGCGTTTCAGCGCACGTGACTGGCCTGGATCGCCGTCAATGCGATGGTGTGCACGATATCGTCCACCTGCGCACCGCGCGGCAAGTCGTTCACTGGCTTGCGCAGCCCCTGCAGCATCGGCCCCAGGCTTACGCAGTCGGCACTGCGTTGCACTGCCTTGTGCGTGGTGTTGCCGGTGTTCAGGTCCGGGAACACGAACACCGTGGCGCGACCCGCTACCTGGCTGTGCGGTGCCAACTCCCGGGCAATCTCCGGGTTGGCTGCGGCGTCGTACTGCAACGGCCCGTCAATCAGCAGATCATTTTCGGCCTGCTGCGCCAGGCGCGTGGCTTCGCGCACCTTTTCCACTTCCTCGTCACTGGCCGCCGAGTCGCTCGAATAACTGAGCATCGCCACACGCGGTGCAATCCCGAAGGCCTGCGCCGATTCGGCGCTTTGCCGTGCGATTTCCGCCAGCTCCACGGCGCTGGGGTGCGGGTTCATGATGCAGTCGCCATACACCAGCACCTGCTCGGGGAACAGCATGAAGAACACCGACGACACCAGGCTGCAGTCTGGCGCGGTCTTGATCAGTTGCAGGGCCGGGCGGATGGTGTTGGCGGTGGAGTGCACCAACCCTGAAACCAGGCCGTCGACCTCATCCAGCGCCAGCATCATGGTGCCGATCACCACTGGATCCTCCAGCTGCTGCTCGGCCATCGGGGCGTTGAGGTTGCGGCTCTTGCGCAGCTCGACCATCGGCTCGACGTAGCGTGCGCGAATGAGCTCGGGGTCGAGGATTTCCAGGTCGGCGGGCAGGGTGATGCCCTGGGCGCGGGCCACCGCCTCGACTTCCTCGGGCTTGGCCAGCAATACGCAGCGGGCGATGCCACGCGCCTGGCAGATGGCGGCGGCCTGCACCAGCAACGGTTCGGCGCCCTCGGGCAGGACGATGCGCTTGTTGGCCTGCTGCGCGCGTTGGATCAGTTGATAGCGGAACACCGCTGGCGACAGGCGCATCTCTCGCGGCGTACCGCAACGCTGGTGCAACCAGTGGGCGTCGAGGTGGCTGGCGACGAAGTCGGTGATGAACTCGGCGCGCTCGCGGTCGTCCACCGGGATCTCGCGGTTCAGCGAGTTGAGCTGGTTGGCGGTGTCGTACGAGCCGGTGCTCACCGAAAGGATCGGCAGGCCGGCCTGCAGGGCGCCGCGGCACAGTTCGAGGATGCGCGGGTCAGGCTTGCTGTCGCTGGTCAGCAGCAGCCCGGCCAGCGGAACGCCGTTGATCGCTGCCAGGCTCACGGCGAGGATGATGTCGTCGCGATCCCCGGGCGTCACCACCAGGGTGCCCGGCTTGAGCAGCGGCACGGTGTTGGCCACGGTGCGCGCGCAGATGATGATCTTGTTCATCCGCCGCTGTTCGTAGTCGCCGGCATTGAGCACCTGGGCGCCGAGCAGCTCGGCCACATCGCGGGTGCGCGGGGCGTTGAGGTCGGCCTGGTAAGGGATGCAGCCGAGCAGGCGGAAGTCGTTGCCGCGCAGCAGTGGCGAATGCTCGCGCAGGCGCGTGGCGAAATCGGCCATGCTTTCGTCGGTACGGACCTTGTTGAGAATGACCCCGAGGACTTTCGGGTCGCGTGGGCCACCGAACAGTTGGGCCTGCAGTTCGACCCGCCCGGACAGTTCGCTGAGCACCTCGTTCTCCGGTGCCGAGACCAGGATCACCTCGGCGTCCAGGCTCTTGGCCAGGTGCAGGTTGACCCGCGCCGCATAGCTGGCATGACGGGTCGGCACCATGCCCTCGACCACCACCACGTCGTTGCCGACGCAGGCTTGCTGGTACAGGCGGATGATTTCTTCGAGCAGTTCGTCGAGTTGGCCATCGCCCAGCATGCGCTCGACCTGGGCCAGGCTCAGCGGCGTGGGTGGCTTGATGCCGTGGGTGCGTGCGACCAGCTCGCTGGAGCGCTCAGGGCCGGTATCGCCGGGATGCGGCTGGGCGATCGGCTTGAAGAAACCGACTTTCAGGCCGCCGCGCTCGAGGGCGCGTACCAGGCCGAGGCTGATGGAGGTCAGGCCGACACCAAAGTCGGTCGGCGCGATGAAAAATGTCTGCATGCGTGCTTCTCGGAATAAGCGGTGCAAGGGATCAACGGCCAAGGGTAGCGCTATCGGCCCCCTGCGCGCACCAGCCGCAGGCAAAAGCCTGGCCGATGCGCCGGGTGCGCTCGCGTGCATCGAGCACCCAGGGGCGTGCCTGCCACGGCGGCTGGTGGCGCAGGTGCTGGGTATGGCCGCAGGACAGCTCGACCACCCATTGGCCTTCCTCGTCCTGGTGAAAGCCGATGATCCGACTGATGGGCCGTTCGCCACCCGCCGCGCGTTCGCAATCGGGCGAGGCCTTGGTTACACTTGTGCGCTCTACATTCTTTTGCAAAAGGTCTTGCCCCATGCTGATCGCCGCCAACAAGGCAGTCTCCATCGACTATACCCTGACCAACGACGCCGGGGAGACCATCGACAGCTCCGCCGGTGGCGCGCCACTGGTTTACCTGCACGGTGCCGCCAACATCATCCCGGGTCTGGAGAAAGCCCTGGAAGGCAAGCAGGCCGGCGACGAACTGACCGTTGCCATCGAGCCGGAAGACGCCTACGGCGAGTACCTGGCCGAGCTGGTCAGCACCCTGAACCGCAGCATGTTCGAAGGTGTCGACCAACTGGAAGTCGGCATGCAGTTCCACGCTTCGGCGCCGGACGGCCAGATGCAGATCGTCACCATCCGCGACATCGACGGCGACGACGTGACCGTCGACGGCAACCACCCTCTGGCAGGTCAGCGCCTGAACTTCCAGGTCAAGGTGGTCAACGTGCGTGACGCCAGCGAAGAAGAAATCGCTCACCGTCACATCCACGGTGAAGGTGGCCATCACCACTGATTTCTCAGCTAAGCTCTGAGAGTCGTCAGGCGCTCGAGCAAGCCGACCTACCTTCTGCGGGCGGGTACACGGCTTGATCGCGCGCCTTTTTAGTGGGCGCAATTCGCCCCAGCGGCAACCGGCAACCTGAGAGGGGAATCAAGATGAGTGCATTTCACGATCTGACGCTCAAGGCGCTGAACGGCCAGGACCTGCCCCTGGCACCGTTCAAGGGTAAGGTGCTGCTGGTGGTCAATGTCGCCTCCAAGTGCGGCCTGACGCCTCAGTACGCGTCGCTGGAGAAGCTGCACCAGCAGTTCAAGGGCCAGGGCTTCAGTGTGCTCGGCCTGCCGTGCAATCAGTTCGCCGGCCAGGAGCCAGGGAGCGAAGACGAGATCCAGAAGTTCTGCAGCCTGAACTATGGCGTCAGCTTCCCCTTGAGCGCCAAGCTCGAGGTCAACGGGCCTGAGCGTCATTCGCTGTACCGCCTGCTGGCAGGCGAGGGCGCGGAGTTTCCCGGCGATATCACCTGGAATTTCGAGAAGTTCCTGGTGGGCAAGGACGGCCGCGTCCTGGCGAGGTTTGCGCCCCGCACTGCGCCGGACGATCCGACGGTGGTTCAGGCGGTCGAGAAGGCACTGGCCTGATGCATGCTGGAGCGGCGAACCGCCGCTCAGTTTTGCCACAGGTGCAGGAGCAAGCTGCGCCATATCGTGCTCAATCACCCAAATCAATAATGCTGTGCCCGCCACTCGGCTGGCTCTAAGCTCAGGCGCATTTCCTTACCCTCATCGGGAGCGCCGCATGTCCAGCAACCCACTGTTCCAGCCGTTCACCCTGGGCTCCCTCGAGTTGCCGACCCGCGTGGTCATGGCGCCCATGACCCGTACTTTCTGCCCTGGCGGCGTACCGCACGACGGCGTCATCGAGTACTACCGGCGCCGCGCTGCGGCTGGCGTGGGCCTGGTCATCACCGAGGGCACCACGGTCGATCACAAGGCTGCCAACGGTTATCCGAATGTGCCGCGCTTCCATGGCGAAGACGCCCTGGCTGGCTGGAAGAAGGTGGTCGATGCCGTGCACGCCGAAGGCGGGCGCATCGTTCCGCAGCTGTGGCATGTGGGCAGCGTTCGCCGCCTGGGCACCGAACCGGACGCCAGCGTGCCGGGCTATGGCCCGAGCGGTAAAAGCAAGGATGGCCAGGTGGTGGTTCATGAAATGACCCACGATGACATCCGTGAGGTCATCGCCGCCTTTGCACAAGCGGCCCGCGATGCCAAGGCCATCGGTATGGATGGCGTCGAGATCCACGGCGCGCACGGCTACCTGATCGACCAGTTTTTCTGGGCCACCAGCAACCAGCGCAGTGACGAATACGGCGGCGATCTGGCGCAACGCTCGCGCTTCGCCATCGAACTGGTCCAGGCTGTGCGTGCTGCGGTGGGGCCTGGTTTCCCGATCATCTTCCGGTTCTCCCAATGGAAACAGCAGGACTACAGCGCGCGTCTGGTCGAAACGCCCGAGGCATTGGCAGCCTTCCTTAAGCCGCTGGCCGATGCCGGTGTGGATATCTTCCACTGCTCCACCCGCCGTTTCTGGGAGCCGGAGTTCGACGGCTCGCCACTGAACCTGGCCGGTTGGACCCGCAAGCTCACCGGCAAGCCGAGCATCACCGTTGGCAGCGTCGGTCTGGATGGCGAGTTCCTGCAGTTCATGGTCGACACTGACAAGGTGGCCAAGCCAGCCAGCCTGGAAGGCCTGCTGCAGCGCCTGGGCGATGAGGAGTTCGACCTGGTCGCGGTCGGCCGCGCGCTGCTGGTGGATGCCCAGTGGGCGCAGAAAGTCCGCGAGGGCCGTGAGGACGAGATTCTGCCGTTCAGCCGCGAGGCGCTGTCGAGCCTGACTTGATCGTCAGTGGCGTGGCCGCGCGCTCACCCTGGGCGGCGGTCTGCCGACAGGCGCTGTACAAGTGCCCCTCGAACTCTTCGACGATCGCCTGCCAGCCCTGGCGACTGGCGTGCTGGCGGGCATTGAGACGCACCCTGCGCAGGGTCTCGGCGTCCTCGAGCAGCCAGCATGCGGCGTCGATGAATGCTGGCTGATCCCCCGGCATGGCCAGCGCGCCGCTGTGTCCGTGGCGAATATGCTGGGCTGCGGCGGCCTCGTCGTACGCCACTACCGCAAGGCCCGAGGCCAGTGCTTCGAGCACCACGTTGCCGAAGGTTTCGGTGAGGCTGGGGAACAGGAACAGGTCGCCGCTGGCGTAATGTTCGGCCAGTGTTTCGCCGCGTTGCACGCCACAAAACACCGCATCGGGGAACTGCTGCTGCATCTGCGCCCGCAGTGGCCCGTCGCCGACCACGATCAGGCGCAGGCGTCGCTGTGGATAACTCTTCTGCAGCCCCTGCATGCAAGGCAGCAGCAGTGCGAGGTTCTTCTCCGCCGCCAGGCGGCCGACGTGCAGCACCGCGACGTCATCCGGGCCAAGGCCCCACTGCTCACGCAGCGCCTGGCTGCGCCGTGCCGGGTTGAACAGTTGCGCATCGACGCCACGCGCCATCAGTGCCAGGCGTTCGAAACCACGGCGCTCCAGTTCCAGGCGCTGGCTGGCGCTGGGGACCAGGGTGGTCGCGGTGCGGCGGTGGAACCAGCGCAGGTAGTGGGTGAGCAGGCGTGCCAGCAGACCCAGGCCGTACTGGCCGGAATACTGCGGGAAATTGGTGTGAAAACCACTGACCACGGCAATCCCCAGGCGCCGTGCGGCGCGCAGGGCGCTGAGCCCGAGCGGGCCTTCGGTGGCGATGTACAGCACATCCGGGCGCAACCGACGCCAGCGTCGCCACAGCTTGTGCATCGACACCTCGCCCCATTGCAACCCCGGGTATCCCGGCAGTGGCCAGCCACGGCACAGCAGTAGCGTGTCGTCGGCGTTGCCCGGCGCATCACCGGCTTGGCGCGGGCGCACCACTTCCACTTGGTGGCCGCGCAGGCGCAGCCCTTCGCTGAGGCGACCAAGGGTATTGGCCACACCGTTGATCTCGGGCGGGAAGGTTTCGCTGACCAGGGTGATGCGTAGGGGCGGTGTATTCATATCAAAAAGTTTCCCCCTGCTGGGTTGCCGTTATGTGACATCCAGATGATCCCCCGGTGACGCCTGTTTTCCAGGTTTCTCCGGCCCCTGGAATATTTCCTTGCCGGGCACTCAAGAACCTCCTGCCCGCAGCCGATGAAGATGCATTCGATGGATGGATTGCGCTCCGGGAGAGCGGTGATGTTCAACAGCAAACTGAAAAAAGAAATCCAGCAACTGCGCGAGGAACTGCAATCCATCGAGCAGGTGAAGAACAGCCTCGACAGCGAGATGCTGGTCTTGCAGCTCGACCCTCAGGGACGGATCGAAGTCGCCAACGGCAACTTCGAAAAAGAGATGCTCTACAGCAGCGATCGTCTGATCGGCCGCAACATTGAAGAGATCGTCCCGGAGCACGTGAAGAAGCTGGATTTCTACCAGCGCATGAAGGCCGCAATCACCCGCGGCGAGCACCTCAACGGCGCGTTCCGCCTGCTGCGTGGCAATGGCGAAGAAGCCTGGCTGCGCTCGATCCTGCAACCGGTCAAAGGTGTCGACGGGCGGATCAAGTACTTCACCCTGCATTCGAGCGACCTGACCCGCACCATCGAGACTTCGCGCGAGCATGAAAGCCTGATCAAGGCACTGATGCGCTCAACCGCGGTGATCGAGTTCAACCTCGACGGCCAGGTGCTGACCGCCAACGACCGTTTCCTGCAGACCATGGGCTACAGCCTGGAGCAGGTGCGTGGCAAGCATCACCGCATGTTCTGCGAACCCGAGGAAGTCAGCTCGGCGGGTTACCAGCAGTTCTGGGACAAGTTGCGCCGGGGCGAGTACGTGGCCGAGCGTTTCAAGCGCATCGACGCCCATGGTCGAGTCGTCTGGCTGGAGGCTTCGTACAACCCGATCATCGATGCCCATGACGTGCTCTACAAAGTGGTGAAGTTCGCCACTGTGATCACCGACCAGGTCAACCAGGAAATCGCCGTGGCCCAGGCCGCCGATATCGCCTACAGCACCTCGCAGGACACCGACGCCAGCGCCCGCAAGGCCACCGGCGTGGTCACCCAGACGGTCGAGGTGATGCGTGGCCTGGAAAGCTCGATGCAGGAGGCGGCCGAGGGCATCCAGGCGCTGGACAAGCAGTCCAAGGTGATCGGCTCGATCATCAAGACCATCAGCGACATTGCCGGGCAGACCAACCTGCTGGCGCTCAATGCCGCCATCGAAGCCGCCCGTGCCGGTGAGCAGGGCAGGGGCTTCGCAGTGGTTGCCGACGAAGTGCGCCAGCTTGCCTCGCGTACCAGCAGCGCCACCGAGGAGATTGCCCGGGTGGTGCAGCAGAACGAGCAACTGGCCCAGGCGGCGGTGGACATCATCGACACCAGCAAGCGCCAGGCCGAGCAGGGCCTGACGCTGGCCGGGGAAACCGGCAGCGTGATCGTCGAGATCCAGGACGGGGCGAAGAAGGTGGTCAATGCGGTGGGGCAGTTCTCCAGCCAGTTGAGTCACTGACTGCCGGGCGGTGCCCGCTGCTGAAGGCGGTAGGCGAAACTAAAGACCAGCCCAATCCCTCTGTAGGAGCGGGCTTGCCCGCGAACACGGGCGTAGCCCGTGCCATCCAACGGGGGTGTGAGTTTCGGCACAAGAGCCGGACGCCTCAGTTGCGCTCGCGCACCCAGAACAACGTCGCCCCCGCCACCGCCGCCGGCATCATCAGCACGTTCACCCCCGGAATCATCAACGCCAGGTAGGTGATGCCACCAAACCCCATCGACTGCCAGCGCTTGCTGCGCAACCAGGCGAGCATGTCCTGCCAGCTCATCTTGTTGTTGTCCGCCGGGTAGTCGATGTACTGGATGGCCATCATCCAGATGCCGAACACCAGCCACAGCGGCGCGGCCACCACGTTCACCACCGGGATGAACGACAGGATGAACAGGCCGATGGCGCGCGGCAGGAAGTAGCCGAGCTTGCGCATCTCGCGGCTGAAGGTGCGCGGCACCATCGCCGCCAGTTCACCCCAGCTGAACGCCGGGAAGGTGTCTTCACCGCGTACCACCACCTCGACCTTCTCCGCGAGAAAACCGTTGAACGGCGCAGCGATGATATTGGCGAACAGGGTGAAGGTGAAGAACACCATCAGCACCACCAGGGCGACGAACAGTGGCCACAGGATGTAGGTGAGGAAACTCAGCCAGCTGGGCAGGGTCGGCATCAGTGCATCGACCCACAGGCTGAACTGGTGGCCGGCAAAATAGATCAGGCCGCCGAACAGCAGCAGGTTGACCGCCAGCGGCAACAGCACGAACAACCGCAGGTTCGGGCTCAGGACCAGTTTCAGGCCCTCGCGCAGGTACTGGGGGCCGGACAGGACGGGGGCTTGCATCGGGATGCTCCACAGAAGGAAAACGGGCTGACATTACCGAGTTTGAGACGCCGACGAAAGGCGCGACACCGGCTGTAACAAAGCATAGGGACAATCGCAGATCGGATTCGTCCCTGGATAGAGCCTGTCTATAAGGTGGATTGTCGAAGGATATTTCCTTAATCTTTGCCACCTCGCTACAGTGCGCTCAATTTCTGAACGCCGTGAAACGCCGCGAGCCCTCAGTGGGAGGTGGCACCCAGGTTTTCGGACCTGTGCGTTGTAGCCTTCCCCAAGTGCTGCGCAGGTCCTTTTTCATTTCCAGCCGGCGTCGCCGGCACACTGGTGTCGGCCTCATGTGGCCGGCTCGACAGGAGCACGACATGTCCGAAGTTCGTCATTCCCGGGTCATCATTCTCGGTTCCGGCCCTGCCGGTTACAGCGCTGCGGTCTACGCTGCCCGTGCCAACCTCAAGCCGCTGCTGATCACCGGCATGCAGGCTGGCGGCCAGCTGACCACCACTACCGAAGTCGACAACTGGCCGGGCGACCCCCATGGCCTGACCGGCCCGGCACTGATGCAGCGCATGCAGGAACACGCCGAGCGCTTCGAGACCGAGATCGTCTTCGACCACATCAATGCCGTCGACCTGGCCAGCAAGCCGTTCACCCTGACCGGCGACAGCGGCACCTACACCTGCGATGCGCTGATCGTCGCTACCGGTGCCAGCGCCCGTTACCTGGGCCTGCCGTCGGAAGAAGCGTTCATGGGCAAGGGCGTGTCGGCCTGCGCCACCTGCGACGGTTTCTTCTACCGCAACAAGCCGGTTGCCGTGGTCGGTGGTGGCAACACCGCCGTGGAAGAGGCGCTGTACCTGGCCAACATCGCCAGCAAGGTGACCCTGGTGCACCGTCGCGATACCTTCCGCGCCGAGAAGATCCTGATCGACAAGCTCAATGCCCGTGTCGCCGAAGGCAAGATCGAGCTCAAGCTCAACGCCACCCTGGACGAAGTGCTGGGTGACAACATGGGTGTGACCGGTGCGCGCCTGAAGAACAACGATGGCAGCAGCGACGAAATCAAGGTCGACGGCGTGTTCATCGCCATCGGTCACACCCCGAACACTTCGCTGTTCGAAGGCCAACTGACCTTGAAAGACGGCTACCTGGTGGTCAACGGCGGCCGTGAAGGCAATGCCACTGCCACCAACGTCGAGGGTGTGTTCGCTGCCGGTGACGTGGCCGACCACGTCTACCGCCAGGCAATCACCTCGGCCGGTGCCGGCTGCATGGCGGCACTGGACGTGGAGCGCTACCTGGACGGCCTGGCCAACGCCTCGTTCTGAGTCGCTGCCTGATCACGAAAGAACCGGCCCTTTGGCCGGTTCTTTCGTTTCAGCCTGCCACCGCCGCACTGCGAAACACCGTGAGCGACGGCCCGCTCAGCCGCTAAGTCATTGCTGAAAGCGCAAGCATTGGTCGGCTGACGGGCAGCGGAATCAGAGGCTCAGGCGCATCGACAGGTCGACGGCCTTCACATCCTTGGTCATCGCGCCGATGGAGATGTAGTCCACACCGGTTTCGGCGATGACCCGCAGCGTGGTTTCGTTGACCCCGCCGCTGGCTTCGAGCTTGGCCTTGCCCGCAGTGATGCGCACCGCTTCGCGCATTTCGTCCAGGGTCAGTTCGTCGAGCATGACGATATCGGCACCGGCCGCCAGGGCCTGACGCAGTTCGTCCAGGCTTTCCACTTCGATTTCCACTGGCTTGCCCGGCGCGATGCGGTGCGCGGCGGCGACGGCTTCGGCCACGCCGCCGCTGGCCGCGATGTGGTTCTCTTTGATCAGGAAGGCGTCATACAGGCCGATGCGGTGATTGTGGCAACCCCCGCAGGTGACCGCGTACTTCTGCGCAAGACGCAGGCCCGGCAGGGTCTTGCGGGTATCGAGCAAGCGTACCTGGGTGCCCTCGACCAGGTCGGCAAGAAAGCGTGCGCGGGTGGCCACGCCCGAGAGCATCTGCAGGAAATTCAGTGCCGAGCGCTCGCCGGTCAGCAGCGAACGGGCCGGGCCTTCGAGGTGGAACAGCACCTGGTTGGCAGTGGCGCGTTCGCCATCGGCCACCTGCCAGTGCACCGCCACCCGTGGGTCGAGCTGGCGGAACACGGTATCGACCCAGGCGGTGCCGGCGATCACGCAGTCTTCGCGCGTGATGATGGTGGCCTTGGCCAGCCGCTCGGCCGGAATCAGCTGGGCGGTGATGTCGCCGCTGCCGACGTCTTCCAGCAGCGCGCGGCGCACGTTGGATTCGATTTCGGCGGTGAGATCGGCGAGACGTAGGTTCGGCATGGTCGGCTCCACAAGCTAGATGCCGGCGATTATAGGGCAGGGGGGCGCGGTGTACAGCCGTCGACCCTGCAGTCGGGAAGTGTGCGCCTGGTCGCGTCCTGTAAATGGCGTGTTGGCAGCTTTCATCTTTTTCACTGATAATGGCGCCTTGTATTTGGCGTCATAGCTTTGACGATGTTTCCTCGCCAGTCGACCAATACCCTGCAAGGAGTTCGGGATGCATGAAGAAGGCAAGATGGGGCCCTTGGTGGCCGCCATCGACAGAGGGGTGCGTACGCCCTTGCCTTGCCTTCCCGTCGTGCTCCTGCAAGTGCGTGACAAAGCTGCACTGCACCTGCGCCAGGGGCTGCGTGCCCTGTTCGACAACGCTGACGACACCCTCTTCGAAATGGCCGACAAGGCCTGCGCTGGCGATCAGCAACACCTCTATTTCGAAGCCATGCGCGACTTGCGTCTCAAGCGCAAGAGCATCGAGCGGGCCTTTCTCGACACCTTCCACGACACCTTCAGCCGCATCGGCCAGGCCGACCCGCTGGGCGCGCTGGGCAGTATCGACCTGCCCGTCGGCAAGGCCCAGCGCGAACGAACCCTGGCCGTTGGGGCCATGGTCGAGCGCGTGCTGGCGCGCGACGGCTTTGCCCTCGAGCAACTCGGCCAGCGCCTCGCCGCCTTGCTAGAAATCCCCCTGGATGCGCGCTGCAATCCGCTGGGGCCTGCGTGCCTGTGTGGCTACTTTCTGGACGCCGGACGCAGCCTGGGGGTAGACCTCAAGGTCAAGCTGGTCCTGCTCAAGCTGTTCGAGCGCTATGTGCTGCGCGACGTCGACCTGCTCTATGGCGAGGCCAACCAGCTACTGGCCGCGGCGGGCGTGCTTGGCGAACTTGCCCCCGCCCCGCGCCGGCGAGCCGAGGACCGCAGCCTGGCCGCACGCCACACCCAGGCCTCGTTGATCGCGGGTGAAGACATTGGTGCGGACAGCGCCGGCCAGGCGTACTTCGCCTCGCTGGAAGGCCTGCTGGCACCGGTACGTGGCAGGCTGGCGCCGCGCTTGCAGAGTGTCTCGACGGCGCAGCCGATCGGTAGCGCCGACCTGCTGCGCCTGCTCACCCACCTTCAGCACTACGTGCCTGGGCCGTTCGAGGCCGACGACTTCGACCTGGGCCAGCAGCTCGAGCAGCTGTTGCTGCGGGTCAGCGTTCGCAGTGGCACGCGCCGCCGCCTGGCCACCGCCGACGAGGACATGATCAACCTGGTCGGCCTGCTGTTCGATTACATCGAGCGCGACGATAACCTGCCGCCGCCCCTGCGTGCCCTGCTTGGACGCCTGCACATCCCTCTGCTCAAGGTCGCCCTGCTCGACAAGAGCCTGTTCAGCCGTGCCAGCCATCCGGCGCGCCGCCTGCTCAACGAAATCGCCGCCATGGCCATCGGTTGGGAAGGGGCGGGTGAAGGGCTGCAGGCGCGGGTGGAGCGTATCGTCCTGCGGCTGCTCAGCGATTTCACCGACGATGCTCGGCTGTTCGCCGAGGTGCTCGACGAGTTCCTGCTCTTCAGCACTGAAGAGCGCCGGCGCAACGAGCTGTTGGAGCAGCGCACCCGCGATGCCGAAGAGGGCCGGGCGCGGACGTTGCAGGCACGCCAGCAGGTCCAGCATGCGCTCAACCAACGCCTGCGCGGGCGCGTATTGCCGCGGGTGGTGGTGCAGATGCTGGTGGACTCCTGGAGCCAGGTGCTGCTGCTGGCCTGGCTCAAGCAGGGCGAGGCATCGGCGGCCTGGATCGATGGTCTGGCGACCATGGACGCGCTGCTGGCCAGCATCGCCCCACACCCGGGGGCGCAAGCGCGCCAGGCCCTGCTCGAACAGGTGCCGGGCCTGCTCAAGGCGTTGCGCGATGGGCTGGCGGGGGTGGCACTGGACTCGGCCGCGCTGCGCGAGTTCTTCCTGCAGCTGGAGCGTCTGCACCTGCGCGCCTGTGCCGAGCCTGGCCACTGGCAGGACGAGGCTGACGATGTGCGGGTCGAGTCGGACATCGTCCTGGCCGTCGCCGAGGAGTCGGCAGGTGGCCTGATGCCGGTGCTGGACGAACACAGCCCGCAACTGCGCCAGGTCCAGCGTCTGCGCCTGGGCACCTGGATCGAGCTCAGCGACGAGGACGAGCCGCTGCGCTGCAAGCTGGTGGCGCGTATCGACAGCAGTGATCGGCTGGTCTTCGCCAACCGCACCGGCATGAAGGTGCGCGAGTGGAACAGCATCGGCCTGGCCCTTGCCCTGCACCGTGGCGAGGCACGGGTGCTGGACGACGGGCTGCTGTTCGAACGCGCCCTGGATGCAGTGCTCGACAGCCTGCGCATCGCCCAGGTACGTTGAGGCGCCAACAATCATTTACATGCAAGCGCGCGGTTGGCGGGGCATACTGAAGCCTCGTATCCGGCGTTTTTCAGGATCTGCCCATGCAATTGGACCGCGCCACTGGCTGGTTCTCCGGTGTCACTCACTGCCCCTCGCCGAACTTCAACGCCCGCCCCGACGGCGAGGCGATTTCCCTGCTGGTGATCCACAACATCAGCCTGCCGCCGGCCTGTTTCGGCACGGGCAAGGTTCAGCAGTTCTTCCAGAACCGGCTTGATCCGGCCGAGCATCCCTACTTCGAAAGCATCCAGCACCTGACTGTGTCGGCGCATCTGTTCGTCGAGCGCGATGGCGCGGTCACCCAGTTCGTCTCGTTGCTCGACCGCGCCTGGCATGCCGGGGTGTCGTGCTTCGACGGGCGCGAGGGATGCAATGACTTTTCCATCGGCATCGAGCTCGAAGGCACCGACGATATGCCCTACACCGATGCCCAGTACACCGCCCTGCAACAACTGACGCGGCAGATCCGCAGCCGCTGGCCTGCGATCGGTCCCGAACGCATCCAGGGCCACGACCATATCGCGCCGGGGCGCAAGACCGATCCCGGGCCAGCCTTCGACTGGCCCCGCTACCGCGCCGCGCTGAACGAGGACAAGGCATGAGTTTCCTGGTGTTGGTACTGGTGTTGTGGGTCGAACAGTTCTCGTCCCTGCGCCATCGCTTGCAACGTGACGGGTTCTTCCTGGGGGAGTTGGTACGTCTGGAGCGCAGCGGCAAGGTGCACCCCTGGTGGAGCCTGGCGATCCTGGTGCTGGCTCCGGTGCTGGTGCTGGCCTTGCTGCTGCACGTGTTGCAGCCGGTGGCCTACGGCCTGCTGGCACTGCCGGTGCACCTGCTGGTGCTGATCTACAGCCTCGGGCGCGGTGATGCCAAGGCGGCGCTCGGCCCGTTCCGCGATGCCTGGCGTCGGGGTGATGAACAGGCGGCGCTGCATGTGGCCGAGCGCGACCTGGGCCTGGCGGCAGACGATCCGCGCGACCTGCTGGCACGGGTGCAGGGCAACCTGGTGTGGCAGGCGTACCAGAGCTTCTTTGCCGTGATTTTCTGGTACTTCCTGCTCGGTCCGGCCGCAGCGCTGGGGTATCGCTTGCTGGCGCTGAGTGCGGCGAACAGCCGTCAACCGGCGCTCAAGGAGCGCGCGGCGCAGCTGCGCCATGCCATGGACTGGCTGCCGGTGCGGGTGCTGGCGCTGAGCTTCGCGCTGGTCGGCAACTTCGTTTCGGTGACCCGGGTGATGCTGCACGAAGTGCTCAACTGGCACATCAGCGCCGGGCAGTTGATCGCCCGTGTCGGGCGGGTGGCCGATGACATTCCCGAGGAAGAAGAGGCGCAGAGCGCGCTGGCGCGCCTGGACAGCCTGTGGGAGCTGCTGCTGCGCAGCGCGGTGCTGTGGTACGCGGTGTTTGCACTGTGGACGGTGCTGCTCTGAGGTGAGCGGCGAGGCTGCTTAACCTTAAGTTACAAACCTTGGATTGATTCTGCGCTATACAGAGCCTCGGCCAGTTATGGCCTTGTGCTACCCCGCAGAACAATAAAAATCCAAGGAGGTGACCCATGAAGCGCCTGCTCCATCCGGCCATCGCGTTGATGAACCGGCTGAGCTTCGGCATGAAGTTCAGCCTGATCAGCGTCCTGTTCTTCCTGCCCATGCTGGTTACCAGCTTCTACCTGGTTCGCGATGCCTATCGCCAGTTCCATGTCACAGGCGTCGAGCTGAACGGCCTTGGCCCCGTGGCTGGCAGCCTTAGCCTGCGGGGCGATCTCGAAAGCCTGGGCAATCTCCTGCAGATCAACGCCGTGCTCGGTCAGTCGGGCCAGGCAGGGGATGTCGAAGCGCGTATCGATGCCCTTGAGGACAAGGTCCAGGCCCAGCTCCAGGCCCTGGCGAGCCAGGATCCGCAACTCGAAGCCAAGCGCGTCGAGCTGGCCGACGCCTTCGCCAGGGCTCGTGCCGAAACCTCCCTGCAAAACAAGACCGCACTGTTCGACAAGCTGCTGGCCCAGGCCCAGGTGCTGGGCAAGCTGGTGGCCAGCCAGACGGGGTTGACCCAGGACAACCAGGCATCGGTACGCCAGTTGAGCGACCTGATCGGTGCCAGCACCGCACAGGTCACCCAGATGCTCGGCGAAGGACGGACCATCGGCGCCGTTGCCCTGGGCCGCGGTTTCATCGATTCGGCAGGGAGTGCCCGTTTCGAAGACTTGCTGCAACGCCTGGAGCGTCTGTCGGCTGACTACGCCCTGCGAGTGGACGACGCCTTGGCAGCCGATGCCGAGGCCAAGGCCAGCCTCGGTACGCAGGCCCAGCTCAGCCAGGCAACGGTGCGCCGGGCTGCGGCGCTGTTCGAGGAACAGGTCGTGGTGGCCGAAACCCTCGACGCACCCTGGCCTGCGTTCTACGAGCAGGTCAGTGCCCTGATGGGCGAAACCTACCGGCTCAACGACGCAGTGGTCGCCCACCTGCAGCAGCAATTGCAGGCGCGCCTGGACGAGCACCGCTTGCACATGATCGCGTTGGTTGCGGCGCTGGCCAGCGTGTTCCTGTCGATCCTCTATCTCTACAGCGGTTTCTATGTGTCGACCCGGCGCACCCTCGGCAATCTTGGCGCGGCCATGGACAGGGTGGCCGGTGGCGATATGACGGTCAGCTTCGAGGTACGCAGCCAGGATGAGCTGGGCGAGCTGGGCCAGGGCTTCAACGAGACCGTACGACGCATCCGGGGGCTGATCGAGCAGGTCGGGCGTACCGTGGCGACCGTCGAGGAGCAGGCCGGGCAGGTGCTGTCGGTGTCGACACGCAGCAACCAGGCCGTGAGTGGCCAGCGCGAACAGATCGAGCAGGTGGCCACGGCCATGAACCAGATGAGCGCCACCGCCCAGGAGGTGGCCCGCAGCGCGGCGCTGGCCGCCGATGGCGCGCAGCAGGTCAACCGCGAGAGTGCCAACGGGCGTAGCCTGGTGGCGCACCAGCAGGACAGCATTGCTCGCCTGGCCGGCGAGATCGACCAGACGGTGGCTGCGGTCAACCAATTGGTCGGCGACAGCCAGGCCATCGGCCGGGTACTGGAAGTGATCCGCAGTATTGCCGAGCAGACCAACCTGCTGGCCCTGAACGCGGCCATCGAGGCGGCGCGTGCGGGCGAGCAGGGCAGAGGCTTTGCCGTGGTTGCCGATGAAGTACGTACCTTGGCACGCCGCACCCAGGACTCCACCGAGGAAATCGCGCAGATGATCCAGCGCCTGCAGGAGGGGGTTGGTGCTGCGGTGCGCGCCATGGGCAGCAGCCACCAGATGGCGGCGGGGACCGTGGATGAGGCGCGGCAGGTGCAACAGGCACTGGCCAATATCCTGGGCGCGGTGGGTGGCATCGTCGAGCAGAACCAGCAGATCGCCGCGGCCGTCGAGCAGCAGACGGCCGTGGCCCATGACATCGACCAGAACATCGTGGCGATCAACCGCGCGGCGCAGGACACCACCCAGGGTGCCTGCCAGACGGAGGACGCCAGCCGCGCGCTGTCGAGCCAGGTGGTGGAGTTGAAGCGGCTGATCGGGGCCTTCAGGGTCTAGACGACGCCTGTCAGCCCTGCGGCGCCGTGATCTCCACGGGTTTGCGCAAGTCCCTCAGGCTGCGGGTCACGGTGCCGGTGTTGCACTTGGCCGCAGCCTGCTCCGGGGTCATGTCGCGGATGGTGCGGTAGAACAGTTCGCAGGTCTGTTTTTTCTGGGTTACCTGCCATTTGTTCGAGCAGGCCTGCAGCGTCAGCTTGGCGTCAGCCTGCGGGTTGCGGCCCATGCCGGCCTGCCAGCAGGCGGCGCTCAGGTCCTGGCCCATCATCTTCAGGCCCGCAGCGTCCGCCTTGTCCTGATCTCCGCCGGTGTTGTTCTTGTCGGCCGCATACCAGATCGCGCTCGGGTGGTTGGCGCCCAGCACCGGTACCTGGGTGCCGGCTTCAGGGCTGATGCTGACCAGCCCCAGCACATTGACCTTCGGCCCGTACTGCTGCTGGATCCAGCTGCGCACCGGGGCGCCGAAGGCCACCATCGGCAGGGGCTTGGCGTCGTGGCGCAGGGTCATCTCCTTGACCATGCGCGTCTGATAGTCGGCGAAGTAGCTGTAGGTGCCTTCCAGGTCCTTGCCGGCGCTGGCGGGCGCGGCGATCGGGGCGATGTCGACGATGGTCTGGTAGGCCGGGGTCTGGCTGGCCTCGACACCGTTGAAGGTCAGCAGCTGTGCCCAGCGATCGGTGGTGTTGGAACGCAGGTAGTCCTGGGCCTGGGTCAGCGAATAATCCGGCGGGAAGTGCAACAGCTCGATGCTGCGGCGATTTTCCAGGGCCATGCCCAGTGGCAGGAACAGGTACCAGTCGTAGGCCCACTTGCCATCGTTGTTCAGGCGCGTGGCGCCCTGGTAGGCCAGCTCGCCGCTGTCGAGCAGCTTGCGCAACGGCTCGGCATAGCTGGGCGGAACGTCGCTGATATGGGCATGCAGCCTGTCGTTGTCGCGACGCACCTGTACCTGGGCGTTGGCATAGCCGTCGCGGCGTACGCTCTGGGTCAGGTAGTGCTCGACGGTCTGTTCCAGCGTCCAGTCGCGAAAGCAGATCACGTGGCAGTTGTTGGGGAAGGCGAACAGGCGGGTGACCCGTTGCGCATCGCCCAGGTCGACCTGAGCATCCGCCAGTGCCAGGCCGCTGAAGGCGAGGGCGGCCAGGCCCGATACAGCCATCTTTTGCATGCTTAACTCCTTGTCAGTGGCCGCCAGGATCGGCGGGCTGCTCATACTGGATGAAGAGGTGGGGGATGAAAAGCGTCGGAACATGGCTGTTGGCGACGTCGCTTTTGGCGATGACAGGGGTCTGCGCCGATGAGCGTGATGTGCGGATGTTCGCCCATTGGGCGGGCGATCACGAGACCCGCGCGTTTCGCCAGATGCTGGTGGATGCGCGGTTGTACGGGGTGGTGCCGATCCACCAGTTGCTGCGCTCGGCGTCGGACTGGCGTCTGTGCCGCGCCTCGCCGTTCGCCGTGGCGCCCACCGCGCAATGGCCGGCGGTGCGCTCTACCCTGGCCCTGATCCGCACCCTCGATGAGCAGGGCATCCTGCGCCGGTTCGAGGTGGTGTCCGCCTACCGCGACCCCAAGCTCAACGCCTGTGCCGGGGGCGCGGTGGGCAGCGCCCATACCCGCGCCTTCGCTGTCGACCTGTTGCTGCCCGACTGGGCCGATCCCAATCCGCTGTGCGTCTTCTGGCAGCAGCACGGACAGGCCTGGAACATGGGGCTGGGGCGCTACCCTTCAGGCCGTATCCATCTCGATACCGCGGGCTACCGCACCTGGGGTGGCGACGGCAGCGCAGGTTCGTCGTTCTGTGCCAGGCCCAGCTGATCGAGACTGCCCTGGCACTGGCACAAGACCCATTCGGCGAAGCGCTGGCGCTTGCTGTCATCGTCCAGGGGCTGGGGGCTGAGCAGATGATAGGCCGAGCCGTCGCGCATAAATCCGTAGGGCGCCTGCAACTGGCCGCTGTGTAGTTCATCGCCAACCATCAGGGCCGAGGCGATGGCCATGCCCAGCCCGGCACTGGCGGCCTGGATTGACAGATAGAAATGCTCATAGTCGCTGCGTTCCGTATGGGTGACGCTGTTGCCGCTCAGGCTCAGCCAGGTGTTCCAGGCTGTGGTGCGGGTGTGGCTGTGCAGCAGACGCTGGCCATCGAGCGTTGTGGGCGCGCCCGAGCGGACGACCGGGCCGATCCATTCCGCGCAGATCTTCAGGCTGTGCAGTTGGCGATCCCAGCGGAAGTCGTCACGGCGTAATGCCAGGTCGATACCGCCGCGGGTGAAGTCGACCGGGCCGCCCGCGGCCACCAGGTGCAATTGCAGATCCGGGTGGCGGGCATGGAAGTCCGGCAGGCGCGGGATCAGCCAGCGCATGGCGAGGGTGGGCTCGCACGACAGCACCAGGACGTTGTCCTGGGCGTGTTCCTGAAGGCGCTGCACCGTGCTGGCGAGCTGTTCGAAGATCGTTTGCGTGGTGTCGAACAGGGTGCGACCGGCGGCGGTGAGAAAGACTGCGCGGTTGCGGCGTTCGAACAGTTCGATCCCCAGGCCCTCTTCGAGCAGGCGGACCTGGCGGCTGACTGCGCCATGGGTGACGTGCAGTTGCTCGGCGGCGCGCACGAAGCTTTCGCTGCGAGCGGCACTGTCGAAGTAGCGCAGGGCGGTGAGGTGGGGGAGTTTCATGGGGGAGTCCGCTGTCTGTTCCGGGCTGCCGCTGGAGTGGCTGGCGTGAAGAAGCCATGTGCGTCAAAGAATAGGTGATGAAAACTAGCAGATAAAGCCGCGATAAAATCGATTTTTACTCGTGCCAGCGCCTTCGATAATCGTCCCTCCTGTGTACTGACGTCACCTATCGAGGCCTCCTGCATGACCGAACTGATCGCCGTTGCCCTGTTCACCCTCCTGGCTGTCATCAGCCCCGGCGCCGACTTCGCCATGGTCACTCGCAGCAGTTATGCACAAGGGCGTCGGGCCGGATTGGCGGCAGCGCTGGGGATCGCCCTGGGGGTTCAGGTGCATGTGTTGTACACACTGTTCGGCATCGCGGTGCTCATCAGCCGCAGCCCGACGCTGTTCGTGCTGATGAAAACCCTGGGGGCGGGGTATCTGGTCTACCTGGGGTACAAGTCGCTGACCAATACTCAGCGCATCCGGCTCGACAGCCAGAAGCCGGCGAATGCGGGGGGCACATTCGCGGCCCTGCGCACGGGCTTTCTCACCAACGCACTGAACCCCAAGACCATGCTGTTCGTGATCAGCGCCTACACGCAGGTGGTAAAGCCGGGCAGCGAACTGGCGATAAACCTGGGCTATGGTGCCTTCATGTCGTTGGCCCATTGGGCGTGGTTCAGCCTGGTGGCGGTGTTTTTCTCCAGCACCGGGCTGCGCAAGGCGATGATCGAACGACAGATCGTGGTGGATCGGGTGATCGGCGTGGCATTGATTGGCCTGGGGGTGGCCGTCGCCATGGCGGGAATACGCTGAAGGGGATTCTCGAGGGCAAAGAAAAAGGGCTTACCTTGCGGTAAGCCCTTTTCGTATTTGGTGGCTACACAGGGACTTGAACCCCGGACCCCAGCATTATGAATGCTATGCTCTAACCAACTGAGCTATGTAGCCAATGGCGCGCATTATTCTCTTGTGATGACCCTCTGTCAACACTCATTTCAAAAAAAATCTGCACGCTTTCAAAAACTTAGCCGGAAGGCCCGCTTCAGCGGACGATCAGCCACTGCCCGAGCAGGTTGTTGACCCGCAGTTGTTGGGCGGCGGCGAGCCTGTCGAGGGTTTCGCCTGCGCGGTCGAGGTTGAAATCACCGCTGATGCGCCGATAAGCGGTTTGCTCGTCCATCAGCCACACCCGCTGCCCTTGGTAGCTGGCTAGCCGCTCCAGCACTTGCTGCAACGGCATGTCCCGGGCGACCAGTTGCCCGCTGCGCCAGGCATCGGCAGTCTTGATGTCGGCCTTTTCCACCGCATCGATACGCACCGGGTTGAACCTGACCCGCTCGCCCGCCGACACCATGCGCTGGTCGCCGCCCTGGCTGACCATGGCCTTGCCGCTGAGTACCACCAGTTCGTCGTAGTCGCTGTTGCGGGCGATCATCAGGCGGGTGCCGAACACCTGGATCCGCGCGGCGTCCACCTGCACCTCCAGCGCACGCCCATCGAGCATCACTTCAAGGTACACCTGGCCCTGCAGCAGTTGCAGTTGCCGGGTGCGGCTGCGCAGGTCGACATTCATGGCGCTGGCGCTGTCCAGATGCAGGGTCGAACCGTCCGCCAGGCGCAGGCTGCGGCGCTCGCCTGCAGCGGTGTGCAGCTCGCTGCCCAGGCGCTGCATCAATGGCCAGTAGAGGTAGGCCAGCGCGGCCAGCAGCAACAGGAACAACGCCCCCAGTGCCTTGCCCCAGTGACTGCGACGTACCGCCACCTCCCGCGGTCGCAGCCGCGCAGGCGGGCTCTGCAGTTGCTGCCAGCGGCTTTCCAGCGCCGCAAAAGCGCGGGCATTGTCCGGATCCTGGCACCATAGCGCGAAGGCCTTGCGCTGCCGCTCGTCACCGCCCGGCTGGCGCAGGCGCGCGAACCATTCCAGTGCTTCGCGTTGGGGGTCGTGATCGAACTGCACGGCGGGCATCGGGTTCATGGGATCGGTCTGCTCGCGAGAAGGGCGGTGTGCCCTGTGTTTGCGGAGGGAATGAGCTGAGGATGCTAAATATAGTGAGAACCATTTGCAAGTGAGTGGGCGATGGGTGGTCTTGTGGTTTAAGCGTCTTTGCGCTTTTTCAGGCATGTCTTTCAAGGTGTTCGCATGTGATTGCGTGAGCGCACAGAAAAAACAAATTAAGGGTGGCTTCGTATCGGGATGTTTCTAATAATCGGATCCCAACCTGAGCACGGATGTCGAGCCCATGGCCATCAGCAGTACCTCGTCCAGCCCCACGACCAGCAGTGCAACGCCGACTTCCGGCAGCAGCCCGCTGGTGATGCGGATCATCACCTTCTGCGCACTTGCGCACCTGATCAACGACCTGATCCAGTCGGTGTTGCCGGCGATCTATCCGATGCTAAAGGCCAACTACGACCTGAGCTTCGCCCAGATTGGCCTGATCACCCTGACCTTCCAGGTGACCGCCTCGCTGCTGCAGCCATGGGTCGGCTTCTATACCGACAAGCGGCCGACGCCGAACCTGCTGCCGCTGGGCACGCTGTGTACCTTGGTGGGTATCGTCATGCTGGCGTTCGTCGGCAGTTTCCCGATGATCCTGCTGGCCTCGGCGCTGGTGGGGATCGGCTCGTCGACCTTCCACCCGGAAACCTCGCGCATCGCCCGCCTGGCCTCCGGCGGACGCTTCGGCCTGGCCCAGTCGACGTTCCAGGTAGGGGGCAACGCCGGCTCGGCCTTCGGCCCGCTGCTGGCGGCGGCGATCGTCATCCCGTTCGGCCAGACCCACGTCGCCTGGTTCGGCCTGGCGGCGTTGTTCTTCTTCGGTGTGACCTTGCTGCTGCGCCGCTGGTACAAGGATCACCTGAACCAGTTCAAGGCGCGCAAGGCCGGTGCTGCCACCCATGGCCTGTCGCGCCAGCGCGTGCTCGCCGCGTTGATCGTGCTGGGGCTGCTGGTGTTCTCCAAGTACTTCTACATGGCCAGCTTCACCAGCTACTTCACGTTCTACCTGATCGAGAAGTTCGACCTGTCGGTGGCCAGCTCGCAACTGCACCTGTTCCTGTTCCTCGGCGCGGTGGCGGCGGGCACTTTCTTCGGAGGGCCGATCGGTGACCGTATCGGGCGCAAGGCGGTGATCTGGTTCTCGATCCTGGGCGTGGCACCGTTCACCCTGGCGCTGCCCTACGCCGACCTGTTCTGGACCACGGTGCTGAGCCTGGTGATCGGCTTCATCCTCGCCTCGGCGTTCTCGGCGATCGTGGTGTACGCCCAGGAGCTGGTGCCGGGGAACGTCGGCATGATCGCGGGCATCTTCTTCGGGTTGATGTTCGGGTTCGGCGGGATCGGTGCCGCGCTGCTCGGTTATCTGGCCGACCTGCGCGGGATCGAGTACGTGTACGGGCTGTGCTCGTTCCTGCCGTTGTTCGGGTTGCTGGCGGTGTTCCTGCCGTCTACCGGCAAGCGTTGAGCCCCCGGCACCTGCTGCGCCCCTTTCGCGGGTTCGCCCGCGAAAGGGGCTCTCCAGTTGACTGAACGATCAGCCCTGGCCTAGAGTGCCGCCTCCTTCATTTTTCCCTGCGATTCCAGCAATGCGCCGCCCACACCCCCTCAGCCACACATGCCTGCCTGTCGCCCCGACAGCGCGTCGCGCGTGGCCGAGCGACACGGTGCTCAAGCGCCGGCGCAGCGTCCTGTTCGCCTTCACCTTCTCGCCACACACCGCGCACTGAACTGATCAGCGCCCCTGTCTGCTGCGCCGCCTCGGCGTGGCCGCGGGCGCCTGCGTTTGCACGTCTTTTTCAGTGGAGTGGTACATGAACATGCGTTTGCTGGCGGGCCTTCTGTTCGCCGTGTCGGTGGTGGGCTTCAGCCTGGGGGCCAGCCTGCCGCTGGTGTCGTTGCGTCTGCACGAGGCGGGGGCGGGCACCCTGGAAATCGGCATCGTCTCGGCCATTCCGGCCGCAGGCATGATGCTCTCGGCGTTCATGGTCGATGCCTGCTGCCGGCACCTCACCCGGCGCACCATCTACCTGCTGTGCTTCAGCCTCTGCGCCCTGAGCATCGGCCTGCTGGAGTGGTCGTTCGCGTCGATCTGGTTGCTGGCGCTGCTGCGTCTGGCGCTGGGGATCGGCATGGGCATCGCGATCATCCTGGGTGAGTCGTGGGTCAACGAACTGTGCCCGGAGCACAACCGCGGCAAGATCATGGCCCTGTACGCCACCAGTTTCACCGGCTTCCAGGTGCTGGGTCCGGCGATGCTGGCGCTGGTCGGTGCCAACAGCCCCTGGGTGACGGGTGTGGTCACCGCCTGCTATGGCCTGGCGTTGCTGTGCATCCTGCTCACGGTGCCGAACGATCATGTCGAGCATGGCGAGGAGGACGACAAGAGCTTCACCCTGGGCGGCTTCTTCCGGGTTGCCCCGGCCCTGTGCGTGGCGGTGCTGTTCTTCTCGTTCTTCGACGCCGTGGTGCTGTCGTTGTTGCCGGTGTATGCCACCAGCCATGGCTTTGCCATAGGCGTGGCTGCGCTGATGGTGACGGTGGTGTTCGCTGGCGACATGCTGTTCCAGTTGCCGCTGGGCTGGCTGGCGGACCGGGTGGAGCGCACCGGGCTGCACCTGGCGTGCGGGCTGGTGGCGATGGCGATCGGTATCGCCTTGCCGTGGCTGTTGCAGGTGACCTGGCTGCTGTGGCCGTTGCTGGTGGTGCTCGGGGCCGTGGCAGGGGGGATCTATACCTTGGCGCTGGTGCTGATCGGGCAGCGCTTCAAGGGCAAGGACCTGGTGACGGCCAACGCCAGCGTCGGCTTGCTGTGGGGTGTAGGTAGCCTGGTCGGGCCGCTGGTCAGCGGCGCGGCAATGGACGTCGCGCCGCACGGCTTGCCCATGGCGCTGGCGGTGATGGCAGGGTTGTTCGTGTGCTTTGCACGGCAGGCCTGGCGGCGGGCCGGGCGGGTTTCTGTGGAAGCCAGCCCGGGCCAGTGAGGCTTCTTGGCGGGCAAGTCGGGACGGCGAACCGCCGCGAACAGGCCCATTCAGGTCGAGGCGATCAGAAGCTCCCGCGCAAGGTCACCGACACATTGCGCGGATCGCCCCAGTAGTAGCCGGTCGGTGTCGGTGCCACCTGGCGGTAGTACTGCTTGTCGAAGATGTTGTTGGCGTTGACCTGCAACGAGTAGTGGTCGTTGAAACGGTAGTTGACCATCGCGTTGTACACCGCATACCCCGACTGTGTGGCGACCGCAGTGCCGCTGCGGTTGTAGATGTCGCTCTGGGCCTGCACGCCACCACCAATGGTCCAGGCGTCCAGCTCACCCGGCAGGCGGTAGCTGGTGAACAGCCGCAGCATGCGCTTGGGGTCGGTGGTGCGGATCGCATTGCCGGTGTTGCTGGTGGTGTCCTTCAGGTACTCGGTGGTGTTGTAGGTGTAGCCACCGGTCACGTTCCAGCCCGGCAGCACTTCGCCGGAAATCTCCAGTTCGAAGCCCTGGCTGCGGTTCTTGCCGGCCGCAACCTTGCAGTAGCCACTGGTGTAGTTGGGTGGGCAGGGATTTGGCCCGCTGATGTCGTCCAGCGGGTTGCCGACCTGATAGATGCGGAAGAACGCCAGCGAGGTATTCAGCCGTCCGTCATAGAACTCGCCCTTGATGCCAGTCTCGTAGGCCTCGCCGGTGACCGGCGCGAGCACCGAGCCAGTGGCGTCGGTGGCGGTCTGCGGGTTGAAGATCTCGGTATAGCTGGCGTACGTGCTGAAGTTGTCGTTGAGGTCATAGATCAGCGCCGCGTAGGGCACCACTTCGTTGTCGACACTGAACTTGCCGTTGGAGCGGGTGTTGTTTTCCTGCTCATAGTCGTACCAGTTGGTGCGCGCGCCGATGATCGCGGTGAGCGGGTCGGCCAGGGAAATGCGCCAGGTGGCGTAGGCGCCTTCCTGGGTGGTGCGGGTGCGCACCGGGTGGGCGAGGATGTTGATAGGCGGGTTGGCCAGGCTGGTCTTGGGGTCCCAGTTGCGGATGTCGAACACCCCCGACTGAACGTTGTTGGTGGCCGAGGCGTAGGAATCGTTGCGGATGCGCTCGACGCCCAGCATCAGCTCGTGGGTGCGGCCCAGCAGGTCGAACGGGCCATTGAGGGTCGCGCTCAGGTTGTTCTGCAGGCTCTCGCCGCCATCGCCTTCGGTGACCTGGTAGCTCATCAGGTACGGGTTGTTGGTGGGGTTGGCGGCGCCGGTGGCGCGGGTGAAGTAGGTCTGCTTGAAACCATCGTCGGCCAACTCGAAGTGGGTGCGCTGGGCCATCAGCTTGAGCTTCCAGTCGTTGTCGAAACGATGTTCGAGCTCGGCGAAGGTTTGCAGGTTGCTGCGGTTCCAGCGGTTCCAGTCGGCACCCAGGTAGGTGCTGCGGCCAAACGGCAGCGGCGAGCCGTCGTAGTTGGCGGGCAGGTTGCCCCAGGCGCCGGTGGCGTCGAGCTTGGTCCATTCAAGGCCGGTGGTGAGGGTGGTGCTGTCGTTCAGGTCGAAGGCCAGTACGCCGTACAGTACGTCCTTGCGTTCCTGGCGCGACTCCTGGAAGTGGTCCTTGTCGTCGTGCACGGCGATGATCCGCCCACGCACGTTGCCGGTTTCGGTCAATGGCCCGGAGATGTCGGCGACATAGCGCTGGGCGTTCCAGGTGCCCAGGGTAATGCTGCCGCTGCCCTGGTATTCGTAGGTCGGGCGCTTGCGCACCAGGTTCACCGTGCCCGAAGGGTTGCCCGCCCCGCGCAGCATGCCGGTGGCCCCGCGCAGGATCTCGGCGCGGTCGATGATCGCCGAGTCGCTCTGGATGAACGAGCCGCCGCCGCTGCTCTGCACCACGGTGGCGCCGTCGTACTGGATGGCGTCGATCGAGTAGCCGCGCGAGTAATACTGCACGCGCTCGCTGTCGGTCAGGTTGACCACCACGCCCGGGGTCTGCTCGAGCAGGTTGGTGAGGTTGGTGATGTTCTGGTCGTCGATGCGCTGGCGGGTGACCACGGTCACCGACTGCGGGGTGCGGCGGATGCTTTGCGGAGTCTTGCCGATGGTCACCGCGCCGGTGGTGTAGGAGCCGGTGTTCTCGGTGGTCTCGCCCAGGCGGTCGCTGGAAATGCTGGTGGCACCAAGCTCGAGTGCATCACCGACGTCCAGCGCCGGGATCAGCATGAAGCTCTTGTCGCTCTGTTGCTGAACTTGCACGTTGCTGCCCTGCACCAGGATCGACAGGGCCTGGGCGCTGTCGTAGCTGCCTTGCACGCCACGGGTGGTCTTGCCCTGGAGGCTGTTCGCGTCGAACGACAGGTTCAGGCCGCCCTGGCGGGCCACCTGGTCCAGCGCTGGGGCCAACGGGCCGGCCGGGATGTTCCAGGCGAGCTGCTGGTTTTGGCCTGCCGTGGCGGCGAAAGCTTGGGCCGAGAGCGTGGCGCTGGCAAGGCCCAGGCCGAAGGCAGCGGCGTGTATGGCATTGCGCAGCCTGTCGTTGCGGGGGGAACACGGGCGAATCATGAAGCGCTCCTGAAGGTTGGGGGAGACCACTTTTCGGGCTTTGTTCCTTCAGGCCGGACGAGAATGAGATTCCACCTCATTTATTTTCGTCGATGCATGTTGACTGGCCAAACGTCCCAGGGTCAGGCCAGGTCGATGCTCACCCAGTAGCGCGTGCGGTAGTCGATGCGCACCGGCAGGGTTCGTGCGATCAACAGCAGGATCTGATCGATGTCTGCCAGTTGATAAGTCCCCGAGACCTTCAGCCCGGCGACCTCCGGTGCGCATCTGAGCAGCCCCGGCCGATACCGCGAAAGCTCGGCCACGAACTCGCCCAGTGGCATCTGCTGCACACTGAGAACGCCATCGGTCCAGCCCCACGGGTCGCCATGCAGGGTCGCCACCTCGGTTAGCCCCGAGGCACTTACCTGCAGCACCTCGCCGGTCTTCACCCACCGTGGGCGAGCGGAGGAGGGGAACAGCAGCACCTCGCCACGGCGAACCGCCAACAGCAGGCCGTCGTCGTTCTCGCGCAGCAGCAACTGGCCGTTGCGGGTGTCCATGTCGGCGATGGCGGTGTCGATGTGGAAGGTGCGGTTGTCGCTGGCGTTGCTGTCCAGGCTGACCTCGCCGCGAATCAGTGTCAGCAGGCGCTGGTCGGCGCTGTAGCGCAGGTCGATGGCGCTGGCGGTGTTGAGCTGGATGCGGCTGCCGTCGCTGCCTTGCAGGTCGCGGCGCTCGCCGGTGGCGGTGCGGCTGTCGGCCATCAGCGCGGGCAGGCCCAGGGGCTCGCGCGCGGTCCAGAGAGCCCCCCCGGCAACCGCGAATCCGACCAGCAGCTTGAGGTTGTCTCGCCGGCTCATGCGTTGCCGCTGGCTGCCCTCGAGGGTGCGTCGGCTCAGGTCGGGGGGCAGGCCGGCCAGTTCGTTGCCCAGGCTGTTGACCCGCTGCCAGGCCAGGGCGTTGTGCGGATGGCTGTGCAGCCAGTGCTGGAATTGCTGCTGGTGGTGCGCCGATGGATCGTCGAAGCGCAGTTTCACCAGCCAGTCGATCGCCTCGTCGACCTGGGCCTGGGCCGGGATGCGCTCAGGCGTCGGCATAGCGCAACCGATAGCAGGTGCCCAGCGCCCGGGCCAGGTCGCGCTCGACCGTGGCCCGGGACACCTCCAGGCGCATGGCGATCTGCGGGATGCTCAGGCCATCGAGCTGGGCCAGCAGGAACGCCTGGCGCACCCGGGGTTTGAGCAGGTGCAGGGCGCGGTCGAGGCGTTCGAGGGTGTCGAGGATCACCAGGCGATGCTCCTCGCTGGGCGCATCGCTTTCGGGCAGGCAGGCCAGGCTTTCCTGATAGGCGCGTTCCAGTGCGCGGCGCCGGAACTGATCGATCATCAGGCCGCGGGCGATACTGCTGAGGTAGGCGCGGGGCTCTTTCAGCGGCGAAACCTGACGCGCGCGCAGCAGGCGCACGAAGGTGTCCTGGGCGAGGTCCGCGGCATGCTCCCGACAGCCGACCCGGGCCCGCAACCAGCCGCGTAGCCAGGCATGGTGGGTCTGGTAGAGCAGATCGATTTCGGCAGGCTTGAGCATGTCGTTCATCTGCATCGTGGCTGCGGCCCTGGTTGCGAGGAAAGAGTGGGGGAGTGAGTGTGAATAGTTCTCAATTCTATGCGGGGCAATGCTGTTGGAGCAATGGCATACCAGGAATTTGTCGCGCAAGATTCGGCGATCTGGCGATGAACGGTTGGTCTAACATGGGGCTTTCAGTTCATTCCACGGGTAACGTGCCATGATCCATGCCGATCTCTCGCCGCACGCCTATCAGCAGGCGATCGACTTCCTCAGCGGGCTGGACCCGGACTGGGCCCGGCATATCGCCGCGGTCGGGCCGTGCCTGCACCGCGCTACGCCTGGGCGTGAGCCGTTCGAGGCGCTGGTGCGGGCGGTGGCGTACCAGCAACTGCATGCCCGGGCGGCCGAGGCGATACTCGGGCGCTTGCTGGCGTTGTATCCGCAGGTGGCGTTTCCTGCGCCGGAGCAGTTGCTCGCCACCGACCCCGAGGTGTTGCGCGGTTGTGGCTTCTCGGCGAGCAAGCTGGCGAGCATCCTGCACATCGCCCAGGCCCGTCTCGACGGGGCTGTGCCCGGGCGCGAGGAAGCGCTGGCGATGAAGGATGAGGCGCTGATCGAGCGGCTGGTGGCCTTGCGTGGCGTGGGGCGCTGGACCGTGGAGATGTTGCTGATCTACAGCCTGGAGCGTTCGGACATCCTGCCGGTGGATGACTTCGGGGTACGCGAGGGATACCGTCGTCTGAAGGGGTTGGAGAGGGCACCGACACCGGCGCAGATGCGCTCGCTGGGTGGGGTGTGGAGCCCGTATCGGACGGTGGCGGCCTGGTATCTCTGGCGGGCTTGAGGTGGGGGCCTTTTCGCGGGCAAGCCCGCTCCTGCATGGGCGCGCTGTCTCTTGTAGGAGCGGGCTTGCCCGCGAAAAGATCAGCACAAAATAGCCCCGCAAGAACCGGAGAGCCCGCTCCAAGAGAACCTGCCACCCTGACAGCCAATCACCCCAGAGGCCCCGCCCATGCCAGCCACCCCCTACAACACCGATGCCGCCCGCTGGCAGGCCGTCCAGGCCCGCGATCCACAAGCGGCCGGTCACTTCGTCTATGCCGTGCGCACCACGGGCATCTATTGCCAGCCCGGCTGCAAGTCGCGGATGGCCAAGCGCGAAAATGTCGAGTTCTTCGATGATGGCGCCGCCGCTGAAGCCGCCGGCTACCGCCCTTGCAAACGCTGCACGGCAACCCTCGTCGACCCTGGCGCCAAGCGTACCGCGCTGGTCGCGCGTGCCTGCCGGCTGATCGAATCCCACGACAGCGCTCCTCAACTTGAGCAGCTTGGCGCCGAACTGGGTGTCAGCCCCTTCCACCTGCACCGCTTGTTCAAGGCCGAAACTGGCCTCACGCCCAAGGCCTATGCGTCGGCCTTCCGTGCCCGGCGCTTGCGTGAAGGGCTGGAGCAGGCAGGCAGCGTCACCGATGCGATCTACGACGCGGGCTACAACTCCAACAGCCGCTTCTATGCCAGCGCGGGCCAGCGCCTGGGCATGCAGCCGCGTGAGTACCGGGCTGGCGGTGTGGGCGCGACCATCCGTTTTGCCCTTGGCCAGTGCTTTCTCGGGGCGATCCTGGTGGCGCAAAGCGAGCGCGGCATCTGCGCCATCCTGCTTGGCGATGACCCGCAAACGCTGCTCGAACAACTGCAGGACCAGTTCCCCAAGGCCCATTTCATCGGGGGTGACCCCGATTTCGAGCGCTTGGTTGCCGAGGTGGTGGGTTTTGTCGAGCAACCGTCGCTGGGGCTGCAACTGCCCCTCGATGTACAGGGCACCGCGTTCCAGGAGCGCGTCTGGCAGGCACTGCGCGAGGTGCCGGCGGGCGGCCGGGTCAGCTACAGCGATATCGCCGAGCGCATCGGCGCCCCCAAGGCGGTGCGTGCCGTCGCCCTGGCCTGCGCGGCCAACCGCATTGCCGTGGCGATCCCCTGCCACCGAGTGGTGCGGCGTGATGGGGATATCAGTGGTTATCGCTGGGGTGTGGAACGCAAGCGTCTGTTGCTGGCGCGAGAAACGGTCATCACCTGATCGCCGCGGCAGCGTAGAATCCTCCGCCTGTCGAGTTGTATAGAGGGTATTTCGATGAGGCGTGTAAGCCTTGAGCGTTTTTACGTGGGGATTTTGGCCTTGTTGCTGTGGGTGGCCACGCCCGCCTGGTCGGCACCGGCCACCCCGGTATCGAGCCTGGCCGCTGCCGAACAGCAGGTGCTGGACGAAGATGCCAGCCTGGATCAGCTGAGCGACCGGCTCGACCAGATCCGCCAGGGCGTGACCAGCAATGCCAATGACGACCTGCTCTCGCAACTGCGTCAGTCGGCGCTGCAGGTGCAGCGCCAGGCCGATGCCCTGGCCACGCAGCGTACGGCGGATGTCGCCCGGCTGGATGATCAGCTCAATGTGCTGGGGCCGGTGCAGCCCGAGGAGGCCGAGAGCCTGACGCGCCAGCGCCAGCAACTGGGCAAGCAGAAAAAGACCCTGGTGGCCGAGCAGACCGAAGCTACCCAGCTCACCCAGTCGGCGCGTGACCTGTCTACGCAGATCGTCAACCTGCGCCGCAGCCTGTTCAACTCGCAGATCACCAGCCGCGCCGCCAGCCCGCTGAGCCCGGCGTTCTGGTCGAGCCTGATCCGTCCTACCGATGAAGACGTGGCGCGCCTGCGCGACCTGCGCGGTGAGGCGGCAGATGCTGTGGCCAGTGCCCTCAGCGCCGAGCACCGCTGGTTGTTCATCAGCGCGCTGGTGGCTGCCGTGCTGGTCTGGACCTTGGTGCGCAAGGTGCTCGAGCGCCTGCTGGCCGACGCGATGATCCGCTGGCTGCCCGAAGGCCGGTTGCGCCGCAGTGCCCTGGCCCTGGGCGTGGCGTTGGCCACCCTGGCGACCATCGCCGGTTCCGTGTCGTTGCTGCGCTGGGGCCTGGAAAGCAGTGCCGAGGTAGGGCCGGACCTTGCCAGCCTGACCAATCATGTCCTCACCCTGGTGGTGTTCAGCGCCTTCATCTCGGGCCTGGGCCGCGCCATGCTGATGCTGCAGCGCCCGTCCTGGCGCCTGCCGCCGATCCCCGACGAAGTGGCCAGCGCCCTGGGCTGGTTCCCGCAGGCCCTGGCCCTGGCGTTGGTGCTGCTGCTGACCCAGGAGCGGATCAACAGTGTCATCGGCACCAGCCTGGCACTGACCCTGGCCACCAACGGCCTGACCGCGCTGGTGGTATCGCTGCTGTTCGTCGCCGTACTGGTACGCTATCGCCGCACTCGTCGCCAGCACGGGTTGGAGCGCCCGGCGGGCCTGGCGGGGCTGATCCCCTTCGTGGTGGTGGTGTGGGTCATCGCGATCCTGCTGGCGCTGCTCACCGGCTACCTCACCCTGGCCTACTTCCTGACCGCCAAGCTGCTGTGGATCAGTGTCGTGGCGGTGTGCGCCTACCTGCTGGTGACCGTGTTCGGCGACCTCTGCGAAACCTTGCTGTCGCCGCGTCAGCCTGCTGGCCTGGCGCTGGCCTCGGCGCTGGGCCTGCAGCAGCGTCACCAGGCCCAGGCCAGCACGGTGCTGGCCGGTATCGGTCGCACCGTACTGCTGTTCATCGCCGCGCTGCTGGCGTTCATGCCTTCGGGCACCAGCCCCGGCGAGCTGCTGCTGAGCCTGGCCGACTGGGATGGTAGCGGTGGCAAGATCCTCGGCAACCTGAACATCGTGCCCCAGGATATCTTCCTGGCGCTGGCGATCTTCCTCGGCGGGCTGTTCGCCATTCGTGTGGTCAAGCGCTGGCTGAGCGAGCGTCTGTTGCCGGAAACCGACATGGACGCTGGCATGCGTGCCTCTTTGGTGACGTTGGTTGGCTACCTGGGCTTCCTGTTCCTGGCCATGCTGGTGATGTCGACCCTGCACATCAACCTGACCAGCCTGACCTGGGTGGTCAGTGCGCTGTCGGTGGGTATCGGTTTCGGTCTGCAGCAGATCGTGCAGAACTTCATCTCCGGCCTGATCCTGCTCACCGAGCGTCCGGTGAAGGTGGGTGACTGGGTCAGCCTGGCGGGGG
Source organism: Pseudomonas sp. RW3S2 (assembly GCF_014268955.1). Taxonomy (NCBI): domain Bacteria; kingdom Pseudomonadati; phylum Pseudomonadota; class Gammaproteobacteria; order Pseudomonadales; family Pseudomonadaceae; genus Pseudomonas; species Pseudomonas sp. RW3S2. The sequence goes on from NZ_JABWRM010000019.1 coordinate 67,393, forward strand.
TGGAGGGTGACATCCGGCGCATCAACGTGCGTGCTACCGAGATCCAGATGTCCGATCGCTCGACGGTGATCGTGCCCAACTCGCAGTTCATCTCGCAGAACGTGCGCAACGTGACCATGGCCAATGCGCTGGGTGTGGTCGGTGTGACCTTGACCCTGCCACTGGAGACCGATGCCAACCACGTGCGCGAGCTGCTGCTGCAGGCTTACCGCGACCACGAGGCGATCCTCGATGCTCCGGCGCCGTCGGTCACCTTCAAGGATTTGACCGCCAGCGGCATGGTGCTCAGCGCCAGTGGCTACGTGGCCGGGCCGCGGCAGGCGTCGGGCGCACGCAGTGACCTGCTGTTTGCCATTCTCGGGCGCCTGCGCGAGGAAGGTATCGCGCTGTCGTCGCCGCAGAGCATGGTGTTGCTGCAGGAAGGGACGCGGGCGGCAGACGAATCGGTGTGACACAAATGGGGCCGCTTTGCGGCCCATCGCGGGACCAGCCCGCTTCCACAGATTTAGTGGGATATGCGTCCACCCTCTGGGCATGCCCCGATCAGTGTGGGAGCGGGCTGGTCCCGCGATGGGCTGCAAGGCAGCCCCAACTGCATTACCGAGACCTCAGCCTACGCACCGCGTCACGTGCTTCACCGACAGATACCCCGACAACCCCCAAGGCCCAAGCTCGCGCCCGATGCCGCTGCCCTTGGTGCCGCCCCACGAGGTTTCGACGAACACCGCCTGCACCGAGTTGATCCACACATGCCCGACCTCCAGCGCATCGGCCACGCGTTCGGCGCGCTCGAGGTCCGCCGAGCAGACCGTGGCCACCAGGCCGAAGCGGCTGTCGTTGGCCTGGGCAATTGCTTGCTCTTCCGTGGTGAACCGGCGTGCGCACAGCACCGGGCCGAAAATCTCTTCGACCCACAAGCGGCTGGTCTCGGGCACATCGACGTACAGTGTCGGACTGACGAACCAACCTTCGGCATCCAGCGCCTTGCCACCGGCCAGGCACTTCAACCCTTCTTCACGCGCCCTGGCGAAATAGCTGGCAACCTTGAGCCATTGCGCCTGGCTGGTCAGCGGGCCCATCTCGACGTCTTCGACCAGTGGATTGCCCACGCGCAATTTCTCCAGCGCCGCCTGCAGGCGTGGCAGCAGCGTGTCGGCGATACCGTCCTGCACCAGCAGGCGTGAGGTGGCCGAGCACATCTGCCCGGCGTTCCAGGTAATGCCGGCGACAATCCACTCTACCGCCTGGTCCGGATCGCAGTCGTCGAAGACCACGATCGCCGACTTGCCGCCCAACTCCAATGTCACTGGGCGGCACTGCGTGGCGGCGCTGCGCATGACCTGGCTGCCGACGGCATTGCTGCCGGTGAACGACAGCTTGTCCAGACCGTTGTGGCCGCTCAGCGCCGCGCCGGTCTCGGCCTTGCCGTTGACGATGTTCAGCACCCCGGCAGGCAGCCCCAACTGCTCGGCGATCTGGCCGTAGGCCTGTTCGATCAGTGGGGTGACCTCCGAGGGCTTGAGCACCACGGTGCAGCCGGCGGCCAGGGCCGGGGCGAGCTTCCAGGCACTGGTCACCAGCGGGAAGTTCCACGGCACGATCAGGCCGACCACGCCGACGGCTTCCAGGCGGGTGCGTGCGGTAAAGCCTGGGGCGGCCAGGGGCACGTCGCAGTTTTTCTGCGGCAGTTGTTCAGCGAGCTCGGCGTAGTAGGCGAAGGTTGCCACCGCGTCGTCCAGATCGATCTCGGCCTCGTGCCGTGGCTTGCCGTTGTTGCGCATCTGCAGCGCGATCAATTCCTCGCGGCGGGCACCGAGCTGTTCGGCAAATCCGCGCAACAGGGCTGCGCGCTCAGCGGCGGGGCGGCTCTTCCAGGTGGGCAGCGCACGGCGTGCGGCTTGCACCGCCTCGTCCACCTGGGCGCTGCTGGCCGATTTCAGCTCGGCGAACGGGACGCCCAGAGAGGGATCGCAGACGCTGATGCTGTCGTTGCCTTGGCCTTCGACCCAGCGGCCGTCGATGTAGTGGGGGGTGGTCATGGTCGGATTCCAGTCAGGCCATTTCGGCAGTGGTCACGGGTGTCACGGGAGCATCTTTGCAGCGTACCCAGCGCGGGCCGCGCGGGCCGTAGACACCGGCAGGTTCGGGGAACAGGTTGAGCAGGATCAGGTACAGCACGCCGGCGATGCCGAGGGTGACCGGCAGGCTCAGGTCGATGCCGCCAGCCAGGTCACCGAACGGGCCGACGAACTGTCCCGGCAGGTTGACGAAGCACAGGCCCACGGCGGCGCTGGGGATCCAGGCACCCATGCCGCGCCAGTTCCAGCCGTGCAGGAACCAGTAGTGGCCGCCACGCTGGCCGCGGGTGAACACCTGCAGGTCGTCGGCGTGGTAGAAGCCACGGCGGGTGATCAGGCCGAGGATCATGATCACCATCCACGGGCTGGTGCAGGTGATGATCAGCACGGCGAAGGTCGATACGCTCTGCACCAGGTTGAAAGCGAAGCGGCCGATGAAGATGAAGGCGATCGCCAGCACACCGATCAGCAGGGTGGCGGCCGCGCGGCTGAGCAGGCGCGGGAACACGCTGGACATGTCCAGCCCGGTGCCGTACAGCGCGGTGGTGCCGGTGGACATGCCGCCGATCACGGCAATCAGGCATACCGGCAGGAAGAACCAGGTCGGCGAAATCGCCAGCAGGCCGCCGACATAGTTGTTGGCGGCGATATAGTCCGGCGCCTGGCTGGCCACCAGGGTAGCGGTGCACAGACCGAACAGGAACGGGATCAGGGTCGCGGCCTGGGCCAGGATCACCGCCAGCATGATGCGCGATTTCGGGGTCTGGCGCGGGATGTAGCGTGACCAGTCACCGAGGAACGCGCCGAAGGACACCGGGTTGCTCATGGCGAGGATCGCGGCGCCAACGAAGGCGGCCCAGAAGCCCGGCTGGCCGAGGTTGACGCTGCCGGCGAAGCTTGCGTCGAACGGTCCGGCGAAGGCGGCGACGCCGAGCAGGAACAGCAGGCTTGAAGCCCATACCGCAACCTTGTTGACCCACAACATGAAGCGGAAACCAAAGATGCATACCACCAGCACCAGCACTGCGAACAGGCCATAGGCCAGACCCAGGGTGAGGTCGGTTTCGGGCAGCCCGACCAGGCGCTTGGCGCCGCCGATCAGGGCATCGCCCGAGCTCCACACCGACAACGAAAAGAACGCCACGGCGGTCAGCAGCGACAGGAACGAGCCGACGATCCGTCCGTGTACGCCAAAATGCGCACCGGACGAGACGGCGTTGTTGGTGCCGTTGAGTGCGCCGAACAGCCCCATGGGGGCAAGGATCAGCGAACCGACCCCGACGCCGAGCAGGATCGCCCACAGCCCCGCCTGGAAGGACAGCCCGAACAGTACCGGGAAGCTGCCGAGCACGGCGGTGGCGAAAGTGTTGGCGCCGCCGAAGATCAGGCGGAAAAGGTCAAGGGGAGTGGCGTCGCGTTGATCGTCGGGGATCTGTTCGACGCCATTGGTCTCGATACCGGTCGAGTGGCTCATGGTGGTGCTCCAGCGCGTGTGTTGTTGGCCTGAGGCAGGCCTTGTTGTGAGTGCGATGGCAGTGCGGCAAGGCCGTTGTCGAAGGTCAGGCGCAGGAGGCGACCGACAAGTGTTCATGGCACGCCAGCCAGCGCTCGCCTTGCAGGCGGAACACGATGGTCTCGCGCTCGTTCAGCGCTTGTTCCTGCTCGGCAATGCGAATGCGTGTGGCCACGTCGTGCATGAAGATCGCCAGATCGCCCTGCAGGCTCACGTGGGCATTGCTCGAGGTGCAGCCGAGCACGGCAAAGCCGTCGGCTTTCCACTGGGCCCAAAGGTCTTCATAGGCGCGGCGAGACAGAAGCGGTTGGGGCAGCGTATGGAACAGGAACGTGGCGTCTTCGCTGAAACAGGCGAAATAGCGGGCGGTATCGTTACTGGCAAAGGCGTCGACGAGGTCGGCGGCAGCTTGCCGTACCTGGAGGGTCTGGTCCACGGGAGTGGCCTCACGGTTATTGTGATTGTGGTGAGGCGATTCTGGAGAGGCGTGTCAGGGGGAAAAATCGGCAGGGGCAAATAATCAGTTCAGAAAATCATGAACTGATTATTTGCCCCTGGCGGGAGGCCATTAACCGGCGTTGAGTTCGCTACGGTAGTTTTCCAGGTACACCTGACGCTCGTGGCTGGCGGCATTGCGGTCGGCTGCGATCATGTCCAGCTTGCCCGCCGCCTCGGTAAGATAGGCCGGCAGTTCGTCGTTGGTGATGTACTTTCCGGACAGCGTGTTGAGCTTGCTACAGCCGTCCTTGAACGTCAGGGCGAAATGATCGGAGACAATGCCGACGGCGATCCACTGCCCGGTCTGGCTGATGAAGAATGCGTCGGTGGACTCACACAATTGCGAGAAGAGGTAGTCGCGGCTCGAGTCGATGTCTTCGGCATCTTCGAACTCTTCGATCTGCTCTTGGGCATCCTGGCGAATGATCTCCATGAAGTCGCAGAACGAGCGGAAGAAGAACGCAATTTCCACGACGATTTCGCGGGTGCGCTTGAGGGCGCTCACGCTCAGGTTCAGTGACCTGATGGCAAGCTCGATGATCTCCTGCTCGCTGCCTTTGCCTGCCATCAGCACAGAGACTTCCGCCAGTTCGGCTGCCTGTTCGCGCCGGGCGGTTTCGTACTTGTCGGCATTATCGAGCATATGCAGCTGCATCTGGCGCAGGTTGTCGGCTTGTTCCCGGCTGGCATCGCTGATCTCACCGGCAGCCGAGGCCAGCGTCTGGAGCGCGGAATCCAGTGTTCCAAGGTGCTCCTTGGCCAGGTTGTACTTGACCTTGGCCTTGGCCAGAAGCTCTTGGGCTTCGGTGATCCGGTTCTCCAGCGCCTTGAGCTTGCCGGTGTCGCTCTCCTGGCCTTTCTGCTTCTGATAACCGGAGATCGACGTCTGCAGTTTCTCCACATCCTCCTGTATCAGGGCCAGTTCCGCGCGCTGCTCGGAGCGTTCTTTCTTCAGGCGAATGAGATCGCCAGTGGTGTCGCTGTTGGCGCCTTTACCGACGCTGGTAGCGACTGAGGCGGCGGCGATCAGCGACGAGCCGCCGCCGCTGGCGGCCATGGCCACCAGTGGCATGGCGGCCGATACCACCTGCGCCGCACCACGCAGCATGCCTGACCAGAAGGCGCGCTCCTCGGAAGACTTGGCTTGGGCTGCATAGTCGCGGGCAAGCGCCTCGTAGCGCTGGACCTGTTGTTGCATGTCGGCTACCAGCGATTCCAGTGCCTTGCTGCGAGCCTTGTGCTGAAGAATTTCCTGACGAATTTTTTCGTTGGCCTCAAGTGTCAAGCTCAAGGCCATTTCGCTGCTGGCGGTCACTTCGTTGGTGTCATTGATGATGCAATCGTAGCGGTCGACGATGGTTTGCAGGTTCGCGTTGACCTCCATGGCCGATTTTTTGATCTCGTTGGCCATCTCCATCAGTTCTTTGCCGACGAAGCGCTTGATCTGCGTGATGTCGCCGCTTGTCTGGGCGGCGGTCCAGCCGGTCAGGCCGCGGTTGAGCCTTCGGGTGAGACGGCTGGCGGCATTGCTGGCGGCCTTGATCTGGCGTTCGCTCTCCTGCTGCGCTTTGATCAGGCTGTTCATGATGCTGCTGATCTTGACGCGGATGTCGCCGTTGCGTTGGGGCGTGGTGTTGTAGGCGATGTAGAGCAGGTCGATGGCGTGGTCCGTATCGATCCTGGCGCGCGACGAGTCGTAGGAGCCCTCGATCCTGTTCACGTAGTGAGTCACGAGCGGGCTGTGGACGGTTGGCAGGCTCAACGGTTGGGATGCGCCATGAGTTGTCAGTTCCTTACGGATGTTTTTCTCGATCAGGGCTCTGCGGCTGATGAATGGGGTAGATTCAGACACGGTGGACCTCTTCTGTGGATTGGGAGAACTATCTAGCGGGGGTTTGGAAATCGGGGGATGGCTGTCGGCCGAATCCCGAGGGGGCTGTCGCCGCGCAGTCGTCTATCCATGTCATCGAATAGAAGGCAATGTTGCTGAGCTGTGACCAGAGCGTTTTGAGCAGCGCATGGGTGTCGTCGAGTGCCGACTGCAGCAGAGGGTGCAGAGGCACGACCTCCTCGGCGTAGCACTGAGGGCTGTGCTGGGGGGATTCACAGTCATGGCGTGCGGCGGTGAATGCGTCCAGTTGCTGGAGTACGGCGCTCTGTTGCAGGCGTGTGCTGCTGAGTGCCGGTTTCATCACCGTCAGGTTGCGCTCGTCGAACTGGGTCGAACGGATGGCGCTCTGATTGGTCCAGATTTCGTTTTCAAGCGCTTGCAGACGTATGCGGTGCTCTGGGCGCCACGGCAGTTTTTCGTAGTCCTGGAGCTCCTGGTCCAACTGCTGGCGCAGGCGGGCTATACGACGTTCGATTTCGGGAATCTGCCGCAGCCTTTCACCCATGGTGGGCTCCAGGCGATGGATGCTGTCGATGAGCAGCCGCTCCAGACTCTCCAGATGCGGCACGCACTGCGCGGCACGGCGTTCCAGTTGCAGAGTCTCGGTCTGCGGATCGGCTGGCTGTGCGCTGATGAGCCCTGTGTATAGCAAGGCCACCGCCAGACCTGGCAATTGCATGGACGCGTTGATAAGTGGCATGGGACGCTCCGTTCCTGGGGGAAGCGGAGCGTCTGCGACGGACCGCTGTCGGCATTAGAGCGTCGGGGCACTGCTCGAAAAAGAAGGAACGGATGCCTTTCAGGGACGGTTTACCAAAGCAGGTGGCATTGCCTCAGATATTGATGAAACCCCCGGACTTCACCTCGTTGAGCACGAAGAAGGTGCGCACCTGCCGCACTCCGGGAAGGGCGATGATCTGCGTATTGTGCAGTTGGTTGAAGGCCGGCAGGTCACGCACGCGGATCTTCAGGAAGTAGTCCACATCCCCCGCCACCAGCCAGCATTCCAGCACCTGCTGCAGGTTGCGCGCGGCCGCTTCGAACGCGGCGAAGCTCTCGGGGGTGGAGCGATCCAGCACCACGCCGATGAGTACTACGGTGCCTTGCTGCAGCACGTTCGGATCGACGTGGGCATGCACCCCTTTGATCACGCCCGCATCGAACAGCCGCGCCAAGGGCGGCAAGCCGTTCCCGATTCCGGCAGGGTGCTCCGAGCACCCCTACGGCGGGCTGGGCTTTGTCGGCTTTGCCGAGGAAGTACGCCAGCAGGAGGCGGAGCTGGGCTTCAAGTTCGACTACATCGTGGTGTGTTCGGTTACCGGCAGCACTCAGGCGGGCATGGTGGTCGGTTTTGCCGCCGATGGGCGCTCGCAGCGGGTGATCGGCATCGACGCTTCAGCCAAGCCGGAGCAGACCAAGGCGCAGATCCTGCGCATCGCACGTCACACCGCCGAGCTGGTGGACCTGGGGCGCGAGATCACCGAGGACGATGTGGTGCTCGATACCCGCTACGCCTACCCCGAATATGGGCTGCCGAACGAGGGCACGCTGGAGGCGATCCGCCTGTGTGGCCGGCTGGAGGGGGTGCTGACCGACCCCGTGTACGAGGGCAAGTCGATGGCGGGGATGATCGGCATGGTGCGCGATGGCGAATTCCCCGAAGGTTCGCGGGTGCTGTATGCGCACCTGGGCGGTGTGCCGGCACTCAACGCCTACAGCTTCCTGTTCCGCAACGGCTGATCGAGCGTCGCCTGAACGGATCGCGTTGCACTTAGCGCCCGTGCCACAACCTGTGATCCAAGGCAAAGCGTCCGCCGCCCCGGATGGCCATATACAACGCCAGGCTGCCGAGGATCACCGGATATTCGATGCCCCGGTCCACCCACGGCCAGGTCGGACCGAGGGCGTAGCTGATCCCGACCATCTCCGCGGCCATGGCCAGGGCAACGGGCCGGGTCAGCACGCCGACGACGAGCATCAGCGCGCCGACGGTTTCCAGCAGCATCACCAGAAACGCCAGTTCGGCGGCGAACGGCAGGCCCATCACGTTGCCGATGAGGTGGGTCGAACTGGCCATCGGATCGGCTATAGAGCCATGTGAGTCACCCAGCAGCTTGGGCAGCCCGTGGGTGAACATGACGATGCCCAGTACAGCGCGCAGCAGGGCATAGAAGACCGGCTCCAGGCGTGCCTGAAGATTGCGGACGGATGACGGGGTGTCGCGGGGAATGCTGGTCATGTTCGAGCCCTCGCAGTGTTGCTTGCGTCGATGGTCGGCAGTGGAGCGGTTGATTCAATGATGGTGGTTGATGCCGGCGGGATAAAGCGGGCGGATTGGACTTGTCAATTCCAGCTGCATTAACAGTAGCCGTGATGTTCGCCTAGCGGCCCCTCGCCCATCGAGGCTTCCAATTGCCAATAAAAAACCGCGCAAAGGCGCGGTTTTTTATTGGCTCGGAGTGAGACGGCGTACCGAATGCTCCTGCAGCGCGATCAGACGTTGAAGCGGAAGTGCATCACATCACCGTCCTTGACGATGTAGTCCTTGCCTTCCAGGCGCCATTTGCCGGCTTCCTTGGCACCGCCTTCACCCTTGAACTGGATGAAGTCGTCATAGGCGACCACTTCGGCACGGATGAAGCCTTTCTCGAAGTCGGTGTGGATGACACCGGCGGCTTGCGGGGCGGTGGCGCCGACGCGGACGGTCCAGGCGCGCACTTCCTGTACACCGGCGGTGAAGTAGGTCTGCAGGTTGAGCAGCTCGTAGCCGGCGCGAATCACGCGGTTCAGGCCGGGTTCTTCAAGGCCCAGGGCCTCGAGGAACATGTCCTTCTCCTCACCGTCTTCCAGCTCGGCGATCTCCGCTTCGATCTTGTTGCACACCGGCACCACGACCGCGCCTTCTTCCTCGGCGATGGCTTTCACCACGTCCAGGTGCGGGTTGTTGTCGAAGCCGTCCTCGGCAACGTTGGCGATGTACATGACCGGCTTGCTGGTCAGCAGGTGGAAGCCGCGGATGGCAGCCTTCTCGTCGTCAGCCATATGCTTCATCAGGCTGCGCGCAGGCTTGCCTTCGGTGAAGTGCGGGATCAGCTTTTCCAGCAAGGCCTTCTGTGCGAGGGCTTCCTTGTCGCCGCCCTTGGCGTTGCGAGCGACCTTCTGCAGTTGCTTCTCGCAGCTGTCGAGGTCGGCGAAGATCAGTTCGAGGTCGATGATCTCGATGTCGCGCTTGGGGTCGACGCTGTTGGAGACGTGGATCACGTTCTCGTCTTCGAAGCAGCGCACTACATGGGCGATGGCGTCGGTCTCGCGGATGTTGGCGAGGAACTTGTTGCCCAGGCCTTCACCCTTGGAAGCACCGGCGACCAGACCCGCGATGTCGACGAACTCCATGGTGGTCGGCAGGATGCGGTTCGGCTTGACGATCTCGGCCAGCGCCGCCAGGCGTGCGTCGGGCATTGGCACGATGCCGCTGTTCGGCTCGATGGTGCAGAAGGGGAAGTTCTCCGCCGCGATACCGGATTTGGTCAGGGCGTTGAACAGGGTGGACTTGCCGACGTTGGGCAGGCCGACGATGCCGCAATTGAAACCCATGGGAATTCCCCTTTCTAGAAAGTCAGGCCTTCTGGCTGTGCAGTTCGCGCATGGCCTTGGCGAAGTCGCCGGCCAGTACGTCCGGCAGCACGCCGAGGGCAAAATCGATGCTGGCGTCGAGCTTCTCCTGCTCGGCGCGCGGCGCGCGGCCCAGGACGAAGTTGGAGACCAGTTTGGCGTCGCCCGGGTGGCCAATGCCAAGCCGCAGGCGGTGGAAGTCGTTCTGGTTGCCGAGCTGCGCGATGATGTCGCGCAGGCCGTTGTGCCCGCCATGCCCGCCGCCACGCTTGAGCTTGGCGACGCCGGGAGGCAGGTCGAGTTCGTCATGCGCCACCAGGATCGCTTCCGGCTTGATGCGGAAGAAATTGGCCAAGGCCGCCACGGACTGGCCGCTGCGGTTCATGTAGGTGGTGGGAATCAGCAGGCGAACATCGTTGCCTTGATGGCTGAACTTAGCCGTCAGGCCAAAATACTTTTTGTCAGCAGACAGCGAAACGCGCTGGGCGCTGGCAATGCGTTCAACGAAAAGAGCCCCTGCGTTATGCCGGGTCTGTTCGTATTCGGGGCCGGGGTTACCCAGGCCAACGATCAACTGGATGGCGGTCACGTCAGGGGCTCTTTCCTTGGAGTTGGTGGGTTACAGTGCGCGCGGCACTGTAACCCGATCAACGCCGGCGTGCGAGTGGATTACTCGGCAGCGCCTTCTTCAGCAGCTTCAGCGGACACGCGTGGGGCGTGAACGTTGGCAACGGCTTTGTCATCACCGTGGGCCAGAGCGACGAACTCTACGCCTTTCGGAGCTTTCAGGTCCGACAGGTGGATGATGGTGCCGATTTCGGCCTTGGACAGGTCGACTTCGATGAACTCAGGCAGGTCTTTGGCTTCGCAGGAAACTTCGATCTCGGATTCTACGTGGGAGATCTCGCCGCCTTTCTTGATCGGGGCTTCTTCACCAACGAAGTGAACCGGAACCTTGGCGGTCAGCTTCTGGCCAGCAACGACGCGAACGAAGTCGGCGTGCATGATGAAGCCTTTGGCCGGGTGGCGCTGCAGGGCCTTGACGATGACGTCTTGCTTGGTGCCGTCGACGTTCAGCTGCAGAACGTGGCTGAAGGCAGCCTCGTCTTCGAACAGCTTGGTGATTTCCTTGGCCAGGATGGTCAGGGACTCGGCGTCCTTGTTACCACCGTAGACAACGGCTGGGATGTTGGCGGAGTGACGCAGGCGGCGGCTCGCACCTTTCCCCAGGTCAGTACGCACTTTGGCGTTCAGGGTGAAATCAGTCATTTTGTTTCTCCAAAATAGCCCCCCGAGGGCGTTTGCGACCAGCGCCGGACGGGGATGGCAAAAAAGCCCCGCCCCGACATCGATGCCGGGGCGGGGCGCTTTTCGTCAGCGTGCGTTCCGCTTAGCGGAACATCGCGCTGATCGATTCTTCGTTGCTGATGCGGCGGACCGCCTCAGCGACTACCGGTGCGATATCCAGCTGGCGGATACGGTCACAGGCTTGAGCAGCGGCGGACAGCGGGATGGTGTTGGTCACCACCAGCTCGTCGAGCACCGACTTCTCGATGTTCTCGATCGCACGACCCGACAGAACCGGGTGGGTGCAATAGGCGTAGACCTTGGCAGCGCCGTGGTCTTTCAGGGCCTTGGCCGCGTGGCACAGAGTGCCGGCGGTGTCGACCATGTCGTCTACCAGGATGCAGGTGCGTCCTTCGACGTCGCCGATGATATGCATCACCTCGGAGTGGTTCGCTTTCTCGCGGCGCTTGTCGATGATACCCAGGTCGACGCCCAGCGACTTGGCGACGGCGCGTGCACGCACCACACCACCGATGTCGGGGGAGACGATCATGAGATTATCGAAACGCTGGTCTTCGATATCGTCGACCAGTACGGGCGAGCCGTAGATGTTGTCGACAGGAATATCGAAGAACCCCTGGATCTGGTCAGCGTGCAGGTCGACGGTGAGAACACGGTCGATACCCACGACAGTGAGCATGTCAGCGACGACTTTGGCGCTGATGGCTACACGTGCCGAACGCGGACGGCGGTCCTGGCGGGCGTATCCGAAGTAAGGAATCACAGCGGTGATTCGGGAAGCTGAGGAGCGGCGGAAGGCGTCGGCCATCACTACCAGTTCCATCAGATTATCGTTGGTCGGAGCGCAAGTCGGCTGAATGATAAAGACGTCTTTACCGCGGACGTTTTCATTAATCTCAGTGCTGATTTCGCCGTCGGAGAATTTACCGACAGAAACATCACCCAGTGGGATATGCAGCTGACGTACTACACGCCGAGCCAGATCGGGGTTGGCATTCCCCGTGAAGACCATCATCTTGGACACGCGCAGTACCTGAAGGCTGAGGGTAACCTGGATGAGTATAAGGAAAATGGCAGGGGCGGCTGGATTCGAACCAACGCATGGCAGGATCAAAACCTGCTGCCTTACCGCTTGGCGACGCCCCTGTATCTGTTGCTGCGAACGCTTATGCGCTCGACTTCTTGATCAGACCTTGCAGCTTGCGATGCAACATCGAAACATTGCTTCCTTTTGCCACAAACCCTGTTTGGGTCTCTGAAAGAAGGGCCAGAACTCTATCAGCTTCGGCTTTGCTTGGGAAGGCCCCAAACACGCAACTTCCAGTGCCGGTCATTCGAGCTTCCGTAAATTTACCCAGCGAATTCAGCGCATTGCGAACTTCTGGATAACGTTGCTCTACCACCGGTTGGCAGTCATTTCGACTGTTTCCCTCGGGAACGGGGCGCATCTTAAGGGGGAGGGAATCACGTGTCAACTCTGGATGCGAAAAAATTTCCGCTGTGCTGACAGACACTTGCGGCACCAGCACGACATACCAGGGTTCTTCAGGATCAACCGGGGTCAGCTGTTCGCCGACACCCTGGGCGAAGGCGGCGTGACCGCGTACGAACACCGGCACATCTGCGCCCAGTGTCAGCCCCAGCGCAGCGAGGCGGTCGACCGGCCAGTCGAGCTGCCAGAGATGGTGCAGGGCGAGCAGGGTAGTGGCCGCATCGGAGCTGCCGCCACCGATACCGCCGCCCATGGGCAGGATCTTGTCGAGCCAGATGTCGACACCCAGTTGCGTGCCGGACTGTTCCTGCAGCTTGCGCGCTGCGCGCACTATCAGGTTGCTGTCGTGGGGGACATCGGCGATCTCGGTGTTCAGGCGGATCAGGCCATCGTCGCGCAGCTCGAAGCTCAACTGGTCGGCGTGGTCGAGGAACTGGAACACGGTTTCCAGCTCGTGGTAGCCGTCGGCGCGTCGGCCGGTAATGTGCAGCCACAGGTTGAGCTTGGCCGGGGCGGGCAGGGTGAGCCTGTGCATCGGATCAGTGTCCCAGCTGGCGGGGTTGCCAGTCCTTGACCACCAGGGTGACGTCGAGGTTTTCGCCGCGCAGCTTGAGGCGCTCGGGCAGCCAGTAGCCGTTCTGCTCGATGTAGCTCAGGTATTCGACTTCCCAGCCGTCCTGGGTGAGGCGGGCCAGGCGGCTGTCGCCATCGAGGGTCAGCTGGCTCTTGCTGTCGGGGGCCGGAAGGCCGCGGACCCACCAGACCAGATGCGACACCGGCAGGCGCCAGCCGAGTTGCTCTTCGAGCAAGGCTTCGGGGTTCGCTGCTTCGTAGCGACCCTGGTTGGCCACTTCCAGCACCACGCCGCCGGGGCGGCCGGTCAGGCGTGCGGCGCCACGACCCAGAGGACCTGCCAGGCGAATGTCGTAGTAGTCCTGGCGCTGCAGCCAGAACAGCGTACCGCTGCCCGAGTCACGCGGGGCACGGATGCCGACCTTGCCGTTGATCTGCCAGCCGTCGAGGGTGCTCAATTGTTGCTTGTGTTCGCGCCACTGTTGCGGGCTGCCCTTGCCCTGGACGGCTTCACGGGTGCCAAAACCGGCGCAGCCGGTGAGCAGGGCGATGAGGGCGAAGGTGATGAGATGACGCAAACGCATGATTTAGAGGTTCTCGGATCCGGTCAGGCGCAGGACGGTCTTGCGCAGGATAGGGCTGTCGGGCTGCTCGGCGAAGGCCTTGGCCCAGACCTGGCGTGCTTCGCGGCGTTTGCCGTTGGCCCACAGCACCTCGCCCAGATGGGCGGCGACTTCATGGTCGGGGAAGCGCTCCAGCGCCTGGCGCAACAGGCGTTCGGCCTCGTCCAGGTTGCCCAGGCGATAATTGACCCAGCCCAGGCTGTCGAGCACCGCAGGATCGTCCGGGGTGAGCTGGTGGGCTTTGTCGATCAGTGCTTTGGCTTCGCCATAGCGTGTGGTGCGGTCGGCCAGGGTGTAGCCCAGGGCGTTGAGGGCCATGGCGTTTTCCGGCTCGCGGGCGATGATGGCGCGCAGGTCTTTTTCCATCTGCGGCAGGTCGTCGCGCTTCTCCGCCAGCATAGCGCGGGTGTAGAGCAGATTGAGGTCGTCGGGGTAGCGCTTGATGGCCTGCTGCAGTACCTGGTCGGCCTGGGCTTCCTTGCCATTGTTACCCAGGGTCTCGGCCTCGATGAGGTAGAGCTGGATCGCATAGTCGGGCTGTGCTTCGCGGGCTTCGGCCAGGTGGCGCGAGGCCTCGGCGCTGCGGCCGTTGGCGATCAGGATGTCGGCTTGGCGCAATTGCGCGGCCAGGTAGTCCGGGCCTGGGCCGACCAGCGCATACTCGCGCAGGGCCGCTGCCGGCAGGTTGCGTTCTTCGCGAATGCGGCCGAGGTTCAGGTGCGCGGCGTCGACGTTGCTGTCGCGCTCGACCAGTTCCTGCAGATAGCCTTCGGCCTCGTCCCAGTTCTTGTTCTCCATGCTCACCAGGGCCAGCGAATAACGCAGCTCGTCGTCATCCGGGTACTGTTGCAGCAGGTTCTCGAACTCGGCCTTGGCGTCGGTGATGCGGTCTTGCTCGACCAGCGTGCGCGCATAGGTGAGGCGCAGGCGCTTGTCGTCCGGATTGTCGCGAATCGCCCCGCGCAGCAGTGGCAGGGCCTCGTCGCCACGGTCCAGGGCCTGGAGCAGGCGCGCGCGCAGCAGGATCGGCGCAATTTCGCCATTGCGTGGCGGGTGGCTTTCGAGCAGTTCGAGTGCTTGTTCGGTCTTGCCGTCCTGGTTGAGCAGCAGGGCCTTGCCGAAGACCAGCTGGCCGTTGTCCGGGTACTTGACCAGCAGGCGATCGAAGCTTTGCATCAGCCCGTCGCGGGTGCTCTGGTCGGTTTCGGCGGCAGACAGGGCGAGGAAGTCGAAGTGGGTGTCGCCCTGGCCCTGAAGCACTTTCTCCATATAGGCCATGGCGTCGTCGTAGCGCCCGGAACGGGCCAGCTGGATCGCTGCGGCGCGCTGGGCGTCGAGGCTCTGCGGGTCGTTGCGGGCCCAGATCAGTGCGGTGTCGAGGGCCGGTTCGTCGGCTCCTAGGTACTCGGCGATGCGGTAGGCGCGCTCGGAGACGGCCGGATCCTGGGTCTTTTGCGCCTGGTCGACATAGTTGGCCAGGGCAATGTCGAAGCGATTGCGCTGGCCGGCAAGCTCAGCCACCAGCAGGCTGTAGAGTGTGTCCTGCTTGAACGATCCATACACCACAGGCGCTTTCGCCTCGGGCTTGTCGGCTTCGGCAACAGCTTGCTGATCCTCGCTCTTGTGCGGGGTCAGGCTCTGGCAGCCCTGGAGCAGGGCGAAGGCAAGCAGCAATGCGTAGGGTCTGTTCATAGAGGCTTTGGTGGACTAACCGGCGGTCGGAGCATGATGACACAAGCGCGGGGGCAAACCCACCCGCGAAGTGTGTGACCGCGCCGGGCGCGGGATGTTCGGCGGGCAGGCCCGCTACCACAACTGGTTGCGGCAGGTGCCGGGCCTTGATTCGCGCCTTATCCGCAGGCCTCGAGATAGCCCAGGCTCATCACGACAATAGCGAACGGTGGTTGTCCTGAATCCTGCGAAGTAGGACAATTATCGGCTTCCCGTCCCAACCAGCGACCTTGCATGGCCTTTCTCGCCCTCGGTATCAACCACAAGACTGCCTCGGTAGACGTACGCGAGCGCGTGGCGTTTACGCCCGAGCAACTGGTCGATGCCCTGCAGCAGCTCTGCCGACTGACCGCCAGCCGCGAGGCGGCGATCCTGTCGACCTGCAACCGCAGTGAGCTTTATATAGAGCAGGACCAGCTCAGCGCCGACGCCGTGCTGCAATGGCTGGCCGCCTACCATCGCCTGAGCCTCGACGAACTGCGTGCCAGCGCCTACGTTCACGAAGAGCACGATGCGGTCAAGCACATGATGCGTGTCGCCTCCGGGCTCGACTCGCTGGTGTTGGGCGAGCCGCAGATCCTCGGTCAGATGAAGTCGGCCTACGCAGTGGCCCGCGAGGCCGGCACCATCGGTCCGCTGCTCGGGCGCCTGTTCCAGGCCACCTTCAGTGCCGCCAAGCAGGTGCGCACCGACACCGCCATCGGTGAGAACCCGGTTTCGGTCGCCTTTGCCGCGGTCAGCCTGGCCAAGCAGATCTTCGCCGACCTGGGCCGCAGCCAGGCCTTGCTGATCGGTGCCGGTGAAACCATCACCCTGGTCGCCCGCCACCTGCACGAGCAGGGGGTCAAGCGGATTGTCGTCGCCAACCGCACGCTTGAGCGAGCCAGCATCCTCGCCGAGCAGTTCGGTGCCCATGCCGTGCTGCTGGCGGACATCCCCCAGGAGCTGGCCAACAGCGATATCGTCATCAGTTCCACCGCCAGCCAGCTGCCCATTCTTGGCAAGGGTGCGGTCGAGAGCGCGCTGAAGCAGCGCCGGCACAAGCCGATCTTCATGGTCGACATCGCTGTGCCGCGGGACATCGAGCCGCAGGTGGGCGAGCTGGACGACGTCTACCTTTATACTGTCGACGATCTGCACGAGGTCGTCGCCGAAAACCTCAAGAGCCGCCAGGGTGCAGCCCAGGCCGCCGAAGAGCTGGTCAATCTCGGTGCCGAGGATTTCATGGCGCGCCTGCGCGAGCTGGCTGCGGTGGACGTGCTCAAGGCCTACCGTCAGCAAAGCGAGCGGCTACGCGATGAGGAACTGCAAAAAGCCCAGCGCCTGCTGGCCAACGGCGGCAACCCCGAAGAAGTACTCGCCCAACTGGCCCGCGGCTTGACCAACAAGCTGTTGCACGCGCCCAGCGTGCAACTGAAAAAGCTCTCTGCCGAAGGCCGCGTCGATGCGCTGGCCATGGCCCAGGAACTCTTTGCCCTCCACGAGGGCTTGACGGACAAACCCACGCAATGAAAGCGTCGCTGCTGAAAAAACTGGACATCCTCCAGGACCGCTTCGAAGAACTCACCGCCCTGCTGGGTGATGCCGAAGTCATTTCCGACCAGACCCGTTTCCGCGCCTATTCCCGTGAATATGCCGAAGTCGAGCCGGTGTTCGTCGCCTACAAGGAGTGGTGCAAGGTCCAGGAGGATCTGGAGGGCGCCCAGGCGCTGCTCAAGGACAGCGACCCGGACCTGCGTGAGATGGCCGTGGAGGAAGTGCGCGACGCCAAGGAGCAACTCGTCGTCCTGGAGTCGCAGCTGCAGCGCATGCTGCTGCCCAAGGACCCCAACGACGGGCGCAACGTGTTCCTCGAAATCCGCGCCGGCACCGGCGGCGACGAGGCTGCGATCTTTTCCGGCGATTTGTTCCGCATGTACTCGCGCTACGCCGAGAAGCGTGGCTGGCGCCTCGAGATTCTCTCCGAAAACGAGGGTGAGCACGGCGGCTACAAGGAAATCATCGCCCGCGTCGAGGGCGACAGCGTATACGGCAAGCTCAAGTTCGAGTCTGGTGCGCACCGCGTGCAGCGGGTGCCGGAAACCGAATCGCAGGGTCGCATCCACACGTCCGCCTGCACCGTGGCGGTGCTGGCCGAGCCTGACGAGCAGGCCGCGATCGAGATCAACCCGGCCGACCTGCGCATAGACACCTACCGCGCCTCCGGTGCCGGTGGTCAGCACGTGAACAAGACCGATTCGGCGATCCGCATCACCCACTTGCCGACCGGTATCGTCGTCGAGTGCCAGGAAGAGCGTTCCCAGCACAAGAACCGCGCCCGCGCCATGTCCTGGCTGTCGGCCAAGCTCAACGACATGCAGACCAGCGCCGCGCAGAATGCGATTGCCAACGAGCGCAAGCTGCTGGTGGGGTCGGGCGACCGCTCCGAGCGCATCCGCACCTACAACTACCCGCAGGGTCGGGTGACCGACCATCGCATCAACCTGACGCTCTACTCCCTCGACGATGTGCTCGCCGGTGGCGTCGATGCCGTGATCGAACCCTTGCTGGCCGAATACCAGGCCGATCAACTGGCCGCCCTGGGGGACTGATGACCATCATCGCCAGCCTGCTGCGCAACGCGCAATTGCCCGATTCGCCGACCGAGCGCCTGGACGCGGAGTTGTTGTTGTCCGCTGCCTTGGGCAAGTCGCGCAGCTACCTGCACACCTGGCCCGAGCGCATCGTCAGCAGTGAGGCGGCGCAGACGTTCGCGGCTTTTCTCGAGCGCCGTCGTGCAGGTGAGCCGGTGGCGTACATTCTCGGTCAGCAGGGCTTCTGGAAGCTCGACCTTGAAGTCGCGCCGCACACCCTGATCCCTCGGCCGGACACCGAGCTGCTGGTGGAGGTCGCGCTCGAACGGGTGCCTGCCAAACCCGCCCGGGTGCTGGATCTTGGCACCGGCAGCGGCGCCATCGCCCTGGCCCTGGCGAGCGAGTGCCCGGCCTGGCAGGTGACGGCGGTCGATCGCATCGACGAGGCCGTGGCTCTGGCCGAGCGCAACCGCGAGCGTCTGCACCTGGCGAATGTCCAGGTGCGCAGCAGTCACTGGTTCGACGCCCTGGCCGACGAGCGCTTCGACCTGATCCTCAGCAACCCGCCCTACATTGCCGCCGAAGATCCACACCTGAGCGAGGGCGATGTGCGTTTCGAGCCCAGCAGTGCGCTGGTGGCCGGCCCCGATGGCCTTGACGATCTGCGCCTGATCATCGCCCAGGCGCCGCAGCACCTGTTGCCCGGCGGCTGGTTGCTGCTCGAGCATGGCTACGACCAGGCGGCCGCCGTGCGCGACCTGCTGGTTGGCAGCGGTTTCATCGACGTGGACAGCCGCCGCGACCTGGGCGGCCACGAACGTATTTCCCTGGGGCGCCTGCCATGCTGAGCGACCAGGAGCTGTTGCGCTATAGTCGGCAGATCCTGCTATCGCAGGTCGACATCGACGGCCAGTTGCGGCTCAAGCAGAGCAAGGCCCTGGTGGTCGGGCTTGGTGGCCTGGGGTCGCCGGTCGCGCTCTACCTGGCGGCTGCCGGCGTGGGTGAATTGCACCTGGCCGACTTCGACACGGTCGACCTGACCAACCTGCAACGCCAGGTCCTCCATGACAGCGGCAGCGTCGGCATGAGCAAGGTCGATTCGGCGCTGCAGCGCCTGCAGGCGATCAACCCGGAAGTCACGCTGGTCGCCCATCGCCATGCCCTGGACGACGACTCCTTGGCTGCGGCGGTGGCGGCGGTGGACCTGGTGCTGGACTGCTCCGACAATTTCGCCACCCGTGAGTCGGTCAACGCCGCGTGCGTGGCGGCCGGCAAGCCGTTGGTGAGCGGCGCGGCGATTCGCCTGGAAGGGCAGTTGTCGGTGTTCGACCCCCGCCGCGACTACAGCCCTTGCTATCACTGCCTCTATGGCCATGGCAGCGAGGCCGAGCTGACCTGCAGCGAAGCCGGCGTGATCGGTCCTCTGGTAGGGCTGGTCGGCAGCTTGCAGGCGTTGGAAGCGCTGAAGCTGCTGGCCGGGTTCGGCGAGCCCCTGGTGGGCCGCCTGCTGCTGATCGATGCCCTCGGCACGCGCATGCGTGAGCTGCGGGTCAAGCGTGATCCGGCCTGCACGGTGTGTGGCGATCGCCATGGCTGATCGCTCGGCGCCGGTGGGCGTGATGGATTCGGGGGTCGGTGGCTTGTCGGTGCTCGCCGAGATTCGCCGCTTGCTGCCCAACGAGTCACTGCTCTACGTGGCCGATTGCGGTCACGTACCCTATGGCGAGAAATCCCCCGACTACATCCGTGAGCGCTGCCGGCGCATCGCCGAGTTCTTCCATGCTCGCGGTGCCAAGGCCATGGTCCTGGCGTGCAATACCGCGACCGTGGCGGCCGTGGCCGACTTGCGCGAACGCTACCCCGATTGGCCGTTGGTGGGCATGGAACCTGCGGTCAAGCCGGCCGCCGCGGCGACACGCTCCGGCGTGGTCGGCGTCCTGGCCACCACCGGCACCTTGCAGAGCGCAAAATTTGCCGCGTTGCTCGACCGATTCGCCAGCGATGTACAGGTCGTGACCCAGCCGTGCCCGGGGCTGGTGGAGTTGATCGAGACAGGCGATCTGGGCAGCCCGAAGCTGCGTGCAATGCTGCAGGGGTACGTGCAGCCGCTGCTGGCGGCGGGCTGCGACACGCTGATCCTCGGATGCACTCACTACCCCTTCCTGCGCCCGCTGTTGGCCGAAATGGTGCCCTCGGATGTGGCTATCATCGACACGGGCGCTGCGGTGGCGCGCCAGTTGCAGCGCTTGTTGAGCGCCCGCGACCTGCTTGCCGAGGGGCCTTCACGCGAGGCGGCCTTCTACAGTAGCGCTGCGCCGCAGCACCTTCGCGAAATCCTGCCGGTGCTGTGGTACGGGTCTGTAGAACAGGTCAGCGCGTTCGACCTGTAAAAAATAGCTGAAATCTCCCGCACACAAGCTGAACTATCGTCCTAATGTCGATTTCTATCATTTTGCCTGGTTCACAGGCGGACACTTGATAACAACACCAGGAAGAAGGACGAGCTCATGAGGCATTTGCTTGGAATGGCGGCGGTTGCCGCGTTGGCATTGGGGCAGGCGGTGTCGGCACAGGCGGCTGATGTTTCGTTGTCGGTGGGGCAGACTGGCGACAGTACCATGGTCTATCGACTGGGGTTGCAGTCGAACTGGGATGCCAGTTGGTGGCAGACCAGCGTAGGCCGAATCACCGGGTACTGGGACGGTGCCTACACCTACTGGGATGGCGATGAGCGGGCAAGCAATCACAGCCTGTCGTTCGCCCCCGTGTTCGTGTACGAGTTCGCCGGGGACTCAGTCAAGCCCTACATCGAAGCGGGGATCGGTGTGGCGGCATTCTCACGGACCAAGCTGGAAAGCAATGACCTGGGCTCGTCGTTCCAGTTCGAGGACCGCATCGGTTTTGGCCTGCGCTTTGCCGGTGGGCACGAGATCGGGGTTCGCGCGATCCACTACTCCAACGCCGGGATCAAGCAGCCCAATGATGGGGTCGAGAGCTATTCGCTGCATTATCGAATGGCGCTCTGACCCGGATCACCGGGGCGTGCAGCGCCCCGTGTTTACCTCAGGCTTCCCAGGGCAGTGGCCACAGCAACGTCGGGTCCAGCACTTCGAGCACCAACTCGGCCTGTGGGTGCTTGAGCCTGCGCGCCAACTCATCTGCTGCGCTCTGCGCCGTCCAGGATTCAGGTATCGCCATGCTGTTGCTGACCGGTGCCTTGAGCGACTGTGGCGCGACCACCGTAAGCTGTACCGCCAGATCGTCGAGGACCTTGCGTTGCTCACGGAACCACTGGGGCAGGCTGTTGTGGCCCGCCGGGGTCTGCGCTGGCGCAAACAGTTGCAGCGTCGAATAGCGGCTGAACAGTGCCATCACCTGTGGCCTGTGGCCTCTGGCCAATAACGACAGTGCGCTGGCCAGGACATGCTCGCTGGCGCGCCGGTTGCTGCTGACGATCTCTTCCATTACCGCGTTGGCAGGTAGATCGTTTGCTAGGTAATCGCACGTGCCGGCATTGACGATCAAGACGTCCAGTGCCCCCCAGTGCGACTGCAACTGCTCGGCCGCAGACTGCGCCCCGACCAGCTCGTTCAGGTGCGCTGGCAGGCGCAGCAGGCGTGCCTCGTGCAGCTCGGCCAAGGTATCGAGCTCCTGGCAATCCATGCCGCTGGCCGCGACCCGATGGCCCTCTTCGAGCAATCGTTCGACCAAGGCGAGGCCTACTCCATTGCTGGCCCCTGTTACCCAGAACCTTCGCGTACTACTCAATGCTATGCCCTTCAGTTGATGGAGGCGGGTAGCGCCTTGAATGCTGCCAGTGCCCGATGGCGGCTGCTGTCCAGATCGACGATCGGGCTGATGTAGCCACTTGTATCAAATAGTCCGGAAGATTTCACAGGCAAATGAATGTATTTGTCATCCAGATGAGTGAGTTCCGGTAGCCAATGGCGTATGAAGCGTCCTTGGGGGTCGAAACGCTGCGACTGGGTCACCGGGTTGAAGATCCGGAAATAGGGCACCGAATCGGTGCCGGTGGAGGCGCTCCACTGCCAGCCGCCGTTGTTTGCCGCCAGGTCGCCGTCGATCAGGTGTCGCATGAAATGCCGCTCGCCCTTGCGCCAGTCGATGAGCAGGTTCTTGCTCAGGAACATGGCGACGACCATGCGCAGCCTATTGTGCATCCAGCCGGTATGCAGCAGCTGGCGCATGGCCGCGTCGATCAACGGGAAGCCGGTACGGCCTTGTTCCCACGCCTGGAGATCGTCGGGCGCGTCACGCCAGGGCAGAGCCTCGGTGGGGGCGCGGAAGGGGCGGTGGCGCGAGACCTGTGGATAGCCCACCAGGATGTGCTTGTAGAACTCGCGCCAGAGCAGCTCGTCGATCCAGGTGCGTACACCTTGGCTGCCGCTGTCGAATTCGCCACGGTTGCTCGACAGTGCGGCGTGCAGGCATTGGCGCGGCGAGATCACACCGGCGGCAAGGTAGGGCGAGAGCTGGCTGGTGCCGGGCCTGGCCGGCAGGTCACGCAGGGTCTGGTAGTCGTCGATGGTTTCGTCGACGAAGCGCGACAGCCTGCCCTGGGCTTCGTCTTCACCGGCAGGCCAGTGCTCGCGCAGGCTCTGCTCGGGCGTGTCGAAGCCTTCTATGTGCCGGGGGATCGGGTCGCTGGCGATGCCTAGGGAAGCCTGTGGTTTCACGGGCTGGGCAAGGGTTGGCAGGCTGCGATGCAAATGTTCCAGGCAGGTCTTGCGAAACTGGCCGAAGACCTGGAAATAGTGGCCCGCCTTGGTCAGCAGGGTGCCGGGATGGAAGAACAACTGATCTAGGTGTGTGCGGGCGGTCACGCCGGAGCGCTCCAGCAAGGATTGGGTCCGCCGGTCACGCTGGCTTTCGTTGACGCCGTACTCGTCGTTCCAGTGCACGGTCTGCACCTTGTGCGTGCGGCAAACCTTGAGCACGGTTTCGGGCACCTGTTGCCAGGTGTCGGTATGGCGGATCAGCAACGGGATGTTCAGGCGTTCGAGGGCGTGGCGCAGGTCGCGCAGGTTGCGCAGCCAGAAGTCAACCTTGCTCGGCGCATCGTCATGCGCCTGCCATTGCCCGGGGCTGGCGATCCACAGGGCAATGGTCGGCCCCTGTGCGGTGGCGGCGGCGAGGGCGGTGTTGTCGTTGATGCGCAGATCGCTGCGCAGCCAGATCAATTGCATCTCAGGGTCTCTGACAGTCGGGTTCAGCGTGATTGCTGAAGCAGGCGCAATGCCCCCTGCGGTGTCTCGAAGAGCAGCAGCGCCGGAAGTTCCAGGCCGCGCAGTCGCTCCTCATGGATGAAGACACTGGCGCCCCCGAGGAGTTTCGTCAGCGTTACATCCCGCAGGGGGGCCAGTGCTTGGAGGTCGATGCGCGGCCCCAGGTGCAGCACCAGGGCGCGCGGGGCGAGTTGGGCGATCGCGTGCAGCAGTTGCTTGCCGCCGACCGGTTGTTCGAGCACCTCCACGGCAAAACCGCTGCTGCTGAGCAGCCAGGCGGCGAGCCACAGTTGAGCATCGAAGGGGGCGTCAAGGGTCGTGGCCAGCAGTACCGGCGGCCCCTCGAGCGAATGGTTGTCGTGGTAGACCCGCGCGCCCAGCTTGCTGCGCAGCCAGGTGTGGAAGAAGGCCTGCTCGAGGCTGGCGTCGAAGTGCTTGCGCCAGCGTTGCTCCAGGCGCTCGAGCAGCGGCAGCAGCAGTTGCTCGCACAGAGTCGAGGCGGGATAAAGCGCCATGGCCTGGTTGAGTTGCTGGTCCAGCGAGCGTTGGGCGAGATTGGCAATGGCCTCGACCAGTTGCTGGCAGCGCGCTTGCCAGTCACCCTCCAGCCTTGGCGAGGCTTCGCTGCGGTTTTCAAGCAGGTCACGCACCTGGCTCACCGAGGCGCCGCGTTCCAGCCACTGCAGGATCGCCTGCACCTTCTCGACATGCTGTGTGCTGTACAGGCGATGGCCCTTGGGCGTGCGCTCCGGCACCAGCAGGCCGTAGCGTCGCTCCCAGGCCCGTAGGGTGACCGGGTTGACCCCGGTGCGCCGGGCCAGTTCGCCGATCGGCAGGCTGTCTTCAGAGTGCATTGCGCAGGCCCAGGTTTTCCGGGTGCGGTTGCAGGTAAGCCTGCTGCATCAGGTAAGGGTCGGGGTGAACGCGCAGATGGTGCTTGAGCAGGGTCAGCGGGACCACCAGCGGCACGCTGCCCTGCTGGTACTGGCTGATCAGGCGCTGCAGTTCGGCTTTGTCGCTGCTGTCCAGGGCATCGCGCAGATAGCCGCACAGGTGCTGCAGGACGTTGCTGTGGGTGCCGCGGCTGGCGCAGCGGCGCAGAGCCTGCATGAGTTGGCTGAAGTAGCGCGGGCCTATCTGCAGCGGGTCGTCGTCGCGGCTCATGCTGCCCAGCAGGCGCCCGAGTTCGCGGTAGGCCTGCGGGTTGTGCGCCATCAGCAGGTATTTGTAGCGTGAGTGGAAGCGGATCAAGGCGCCCCGGCTCAAGCCTTGTGTCAGCAGGTGCTGCCAGTCGGCATAGGCGTAGACGCGGCTGATGAAGTTCTCGCGCAGCACTGGGTCGTGCAGGCGGCCTTCTTCTTCCACCGGCAGGTCCGGGCGGCGCTCGCAGAACGCCTGGGCATAGGCGCCGCGCCCGCCCAGCAGTGAGGGGCGGCCATTGTCCTGGTAGACCTTGACCCGCTCCAGCCCGCAGGAGGGTGACTTCTGCATGAACACATAGCCGCAGATATCGTCGAGTGCTTCGGCCATCTGCTGGCCGTAGGCACGCAGGGGAGGGGCGAGGTCGGTACCGGGATTGCGCGGGTTGATCACTTCCGGGGCCT
Organism: Pseudomonas sp. RW3S2; assembly: GCF_014268955.1. NCBI lineage: Bacteria > Pseudomonadati > Pseudomonadota > Gammaproteobacteria > Pseudomonadales > Pseudomonadaceae > Pseudomonas > Pseudomonas sp. RW3S2. The sequence goes on from NZ_JABWRM010000019.1 coordinate 92,135, forward strand.
GGGGATCGCCGACCAATCGAATGGCGTCGCGAGGAGTGCCCAGGCCAATGGCAACTTCCGGACACAGCGGCAGCCAGTCGAAATGCTCATCGAGTGACTGGCACAGGTCCGAGGCTTTGTGCCCGCCGTTGTAGCGCACATCCTGCCCGGCCAGGCAGGCGCTGATGGCGATGCGGGGTTTGCCTGTCGAGTGGGGAGCGTTCATCGTGGCCTCCGTAGACCTGTACAATCCGAGAATTTTGTACAGGTCTATTCCAGCACATCGAAAAACTTATGCAAGACAAATTTTTTGTACAACTTTACTCGAGGTGCTCGAGCAAGCGACGCGCCGCCTCCTGGCCGCTGAGCCAGGCACCCTCCACGCGTCCGGACAGGCACCAGTCGCCGCAGGCGTACAGGCCCTGGTCGGCGTCGGCGAGGGTGCCCCATTCATGGTTGCCGACGGGGCGGGCATAGAGCCAGCGGTGGGCGAGGGCGAAGGTCGGTGCTGGCACCACGCAGCCGACCAGTTCGGCAAACTCGCCCCACAGCTGCTCGATCACTTCTTCTCGGGGCAGGTCCAGGTGCTGGCGACTCCAGCTGGAGGTGGCGTGCAGCACCCAAGTGTCGAGGTGTTCGTCGCGGCCGGGTTTGCTGCGGTTGCGTGCCAGCCAGTCGAGCGGATTGTCCTGCACGAAGCAGCCTTGCATCGGGGTATCGAGCGGTGTCTGGAAGCCCAGGGCGATGGCCCAGGTGGGTTCCATCTGCACGCCGGCGGCGACCGCTGCGAGCTTGGGTGTGGCCGCCAGCAGGGGAGTGGCCTGGGGGGCTGGCACGGCGATCACCACCTGGCTGAACGGCCCGTGGCTGCAGCCTTCGGTGTCCTGCAGATGCCAGTACTGCTTGCCGCGGAAGACCTCGGTGATACGGCACCCGAAGTTGACCGTGACATCCTTGAGCAGGCCGCGGGTGATGGCGCTCATGCGTGGCACGCCGACCCAGCGGGTCTGTTCGTCGGGGGAGGGGGTCAGTTCACCGTCGCGGTAGTTGTAGAGCTGAGGCTTCCACTGCGCGGCCCAGCCGGCGGCGACCCATTGCTGGACCTGCTCGACGAAGCGTCGGTCGCGGGCGGTGAAATACTGGGCGCCCAGGTCGAGCGCGCCGGCATCGCTGCGCTTGCTGGCCATGCGCCCGCCACTGCCGTGGCCCTTGTCGAACAAGTGGACGTTCTGTCCGGCCTTCTGCAGGGCCTGGGCGGCGGACAGGCCGGCGATACCGGCACCGATGATGGCTATAGGTACTGTCATGATGGCCTCTTCGAACCTTGCTTTAAGCAGACTACGCTGTCAGACAAACCTGTACAATGCAGAAGTTTTGTATAAGGTTATTCCGCTCGATAGGACAGGTTGGCCTATGTTTATCCGAGAGCTATCGGTTTAAAAAGTGCCTTGATCTTAAAAATAGACCATGGCCGCAGCTTGCGAGGACACAGCCATGCATATATTGCTGACGGGCGGTACTGGATTGATCGGCCGGCACCTGTGCCAGCTCTGGCTCAGCCAGGGCCATCGCCTGACGGTGTGGAGCCGCGAGCCTGCCCAGGTGCCCAAGCGTTGCGGCAGCGGCGTGCGCGGTATCGCTCGGCTGGAGGAGCTGGAGGCGGACGATCCGCTGGACGCGGTGGTCAACCTGGCCGGCGCGCCCATCGCCGACCGACCCTGGACGGCCGCGCGCCGGCAGCTGTTGTGGGCCAGTCGTGTCACCCTCACCGAGCAGTTGCTGGGCTGGCTGGAGCGCCGCGAGCAGCGTCCCGGGGTGCTGATTTCCGGCTCGGCCGTGGGTTGGTATGGCGATGGTGGCGAGCGGGAGTTGACCGAGGCCTCGCAGCCGGTGAAAGAGGACTTCGCCAGCCAGCTGTGCATCGCCTGGGAAGAGACTGCGCAACGTGCGCATACGCTCGGCATGCGCGTGGTGCTGGTGCGTACCGGGTTGGTACTGGCCAGCGACGGGGGCTTTCTTTCGCGTCTGCGCCTGCCCTTCAAGCTGGGGCTTGGCGGGCCGATCGGCGATGGTCGGCAATGGATGCCCTGGATCCATATAGAGGACCAGATCCGCCTCATTGATTTTCTCTTGCAGCAAAACGACGCCAGCGGTCCCTATAATGCCTGCGCGCCAGAGCCGGTACGCAACCGTGAGTTCGCCAGGCGTCTGGGACGTGCATTGCATCGCCCGGCGTTGCTGCCGGTGCCTGCGCTGGTGCTCAAGGCTGGCCTGGGCGAGTTGTCGACCCTGCTGCTGGGGGGCCAGCGTGCGCGCCCGGTGCGCCTGCTGGCTGAAGGTTTCACGTTCCGCTTCAACGATCTGCAATCGGCGTTGGACGACCTGTCCGACCGCCTCTGACATAGGACGCTGCATGACCGATCATGCCCTGCTGCTGGTCAACCTGGGTTCACCGGCATCCACCTCGGTCGCCGATGTGCGCCGCTACCTCAACCAGTTCCTCATGGACCCGTATGTGATCGACCTGCCCTGGCCGGTGCGGCGCTTGCTGGTGTCGCTGATCCTGATCAAGCGCCCGGAGCAGTCCGCCCACGCCTATGCGTCGATCTGGTGGGACGAGGGTTCGCCGCTGGTGGTGCTGACTCGGCGCCTGCAGGCGGCCATCACCCCGCATTGGCCGCATGGGCCGGTGGAAATCGCCATGCGCTATGGTCAACCGGCGCTACCAGAAGTACTCGAGCGCCTTGCCGCGCAGGGTGTGCGCAAGGTGACCCTGGCACCGCTGTATCCGCAGTTCGCCGACAGCACCGTGACTACGGTGGTGGAGCTGGCTCGCCAGACAGTCGCCGAGCGCGACCTGCCTGTCGAAATGCGCGTGTTGCAGCCGTTCTACGATGAACCTGAGTACATCGATGCGTTGGTCACCAGTGCCCGTCCTTACCTGGAACAGGACTACGATCATCTGCTGCTGAGCTTCCATGGCCTGCCGGAGCGCCATCTCAAGAAACTCGATCCGACCGGTTCGCACTGTTTCCAGAGCCCGAATTGCTGCGAGACTGCCTGTGCCCAGGTGCGCAAGGTTTGCTACCGCTCGCAGTGTCTGGCCAGTGCTGCTGCGTTCGCCAAGGCGGCAGGAATTCCCGAGGGCAAATGGTCAGCCTCGTTCCAGTCGCGGCTGGGGCGAGCCAAATGGATCGAACCCTACACCGAGACGCGTCTGGACGAGTTGGCCAAGGCGGGAGTGAAGAAGCTGCTGGTGATGTGCCCGGCGTTCGTTGCCGATTGCATCGAGACGCTGGAGGAGATCGGCGATCGCGGCAAGGAGCAGTTCATCGAGGCCGGCGGCGAGGAGCTGGTGCTGGTGCCGTGCCTGAACGATCACCCGCAGTGGGCGCAGGTATTGGCGGGGATGTGCGAGAGGGCTTGAGTCGGTGACGACTTCTTCGCGGGTAACCCTGCGAAGAAGTCGGCTCGGTTCAACGCCTGGTCAAGGCAACTGGTCATCCAGCTTCTTGTTCTTCCAACCATCGTTGCCCGGCAGGATCAGGTTCAGGGCAATGGCGACCACGGCGCACAGGGCGATGCCCTTGAGGCCCCAGTCGTCCGGGCCGTCGCCGCTGCCGATCAGCACACCACCGATACCGAACACCAGGGTCACCGAAACGATCACCAGGTTGCGTGCCTCGGCGAGGTCGATCTTGTGGCGGATCATGGTGTTCATGCCCACTGCCGCGATCGAGCCGAACAGCAGGCAGAGAATGCCGCCCATCACCGGCACCGGAATGCTCTGCAGCAGCGCGCCGAACTTGCCGATGAACGCCAGGGTGATCGCGAACACTGCAGCCCAGGTCATGATCTTCGGATTGTAGTTCTTGGTCAGCATCACCGCGCCAGTGACTTCGGCGTAGGTGGTGTTGGGCGGGCCGCCGAACAGGCCTGCAGCGGTGGTGGCCAGGCCGTCACCGAACAGGGTGCGGTGCAGGCCGGGCTTTTTCAGGTAGTCGCGACCGGTCACGCTGCCGACCGCGATCACCCCGCCGATGTGCTCGATCGCCGGCGCCAGGGCCACCGGAACGATGAACAGGATCGCCTGCCAGTTGAACTCCGGCGCGGTGAAGTTGGGCAGTTCCAGCCAGGGGGCTGCGGCGATTTTCGCGGTGTCGACCACGCCGAAGGCGAACGACAGAGCAAAGCCCACCAGCACGCCAGCAATGATCGGCACCAGGCGGAAGATACCCTTGCCGAACACGGCGACGATCAAGGTGGTCAGCAACGCCGGCATGGAGATCAGCATGGCGGTCTTGTACGGCATCAGCGCGGCGCCGTCGCCACCCTTGCCCATGGCCATGTTCGCGGCAATCGGCGCCATGGCCAGGCCGATGGAAATGATCACCGGACCGATGACCACAGGTGGCAGCATGCGGTCGATGAAACCGGTGCCCTTGATCTTCACCATCAGGCCCATGAAGGTATAGACGAAGCCTGCGGCCATCACGCCGCCCATGGTCGCGGCCAGGCCGAACTGGCCCTTGGCGAGGATGATCGGGGTGATGAAGGCGAAGCTCGAGGCCAGGAATACAGGCACCTGACGGCCCGTGACCAGCTGGAACAGCAAGGTGCCGAGGCCCGCGGTGAACAGTGCCACGTTAGGATCCAGGCCCGTGATCAGCGGCATGAGCACCAGCGCGCCGAATGCCACGAAGAGCATCTGCGCGCCCGAGACGACCTGGCGCCACAGCGGGTCGTTGAAGCCGTCCTGCATGTTCAGGCGTCCTTCTGCTTGGTGCCGAAGATCTTGTCGCCGGCATCGCCCAGGCCCGGCACGATATAGCCATGCTCGTTCAGGCGCTCGTCGATGGACGCGGTGTAGATCTGCACGTCCGGATGGGCTTTCTCGACCACCTCGATGCCTTCGGGCGCCGCGACCAGGACCATCGCGCGGATTTCCTTGCAGCCGGCTTTCTTCAGCAGCTCGATGGTGGCGACCATCGAACCGCCGGTAGCCAGCATCGGGTCGATGATCAGCGCCAGGCGCTGATTGATGTCGGGGGCGAGTTTTTCAAGATAGGTGTGCGCTTCGAGGGTTTCCTCGTTGCGGGCTACGCCCACGGCACTGACCTTGGCGCCCGGGACCAGGCTGAGCACGCCGTCGAGCATGCCGATACCGGCACGCAGGATCGGGACCACGGTGATCTTCTTGCCGGCGATCTTCTCGACCTGGACCTTGCCGCACCAGCCGTCGATCTCGTAGGTTTCCAGCGGCAGGTCTTTGGTGGCTTCGTAGGTCAGGAGCGCACCGACTTCCTGGGCGAGTTCGCGAAAATTCTTGGTGCTGATATCGGCACGGCGCATCAGGCCGAGCTTGTGGCGGATCAGCGGATGGCGGATCTCACGAGTAGGCATAGGGGAAGGCTCCGGGGGGCGGGCAAAAAAACCGCGCTAGGTTAATCTATTCAGTCCTTGCTGTCGTGCAGTCATTGAGCACGTTAGTCCATAAATGCTTGATCTGGGACGAGCGGATGCGTACCTTTGCCCGCTTTTCCAAAATGCACCTCCTGGAGAGCGCCATGTCCGCCGATCTCGAGCATATCCGCCAAGTGATGAGCGAGGCCGATTGCCTGTACAACGAAGCCCAGGTCGAAGCGGCCATCGCCCAGGTCGGCGAGCAGATCTGCAAGGACCTGCACGACAAGAACCCGGTAGTCTTCTGCGTGATGAACGGCGGCCTGATCTTCGCCGGCAAGCTGCTGACCCACCTGCAGTTCCCGCTGGAGGCCTCGTACCTGCACGCGACCCGCTACCGCAACCAGACCAGCGGCGGTGAGCTGTTCTGGAAGGCCAAGCCGGAGATCTCGTTCATCGATCGCGATGTGCTGATCGTCGATGACATCCTCGACGAAGGCCACACCCTCAGCGCCATCATCGACTTCTGCAAGCATGCCGGCGCGCGTTCGGTGTACACCGCGGTGCTGATCGACAAGGACCACGACCGCAAGGCCAGCCCGGACTTGAAGGCCAACTACGTCGGCCTGCCGTGCGTCGATCGCTATATCTTCGGTTATGGCATGGACTACAAGGGCTACTGGCGCAACGCCAATGGCATCTTCGCCGTAAAGGGCATGTGAGCCATGCGCCAGCCTGCCTTCATCGACAAGACGTTGTTCGACGGGCTGGCCGCCAAGGCTGCCAGCAACCCGCGTGGTCGCCAGCACCACAATTTCCATGAGATGGAAGAGCCTTGCCATCGCATGGCAGTCGGCTTGCAGACGAACACCTACATTCCGCCACACCGTCATCTGAAGGATGACAAGGCCGAGGCGCTGGTGGTGCTCAAGGGGCGTCTGGGGCTGCTGATCTTCGATGAGCAGGGCGCGGTGTGCGACAAGCGTGTGCTCGAAGCCGGCGGTGATTGCCTGGGGGTCGACCTGGCGCCCGGCACCTATCACGGGTTGGTGGTGCTCGAAGATGACAGCATCCTGTTCGAGTGCAAATCCGGCCCCTACCGCCCGGTGGGCGAGGGCGAGCATGCCTACTGGGCACCGCGCGAGGGCGAGGACGGGGTGGCGCAGTACCAGGCCTGGATGCGCGCGCAGTTCGATTGAGCGCGCGCTGACAGTAGCGGTCGATCAGGCGTGCTAGAGTGCTCCCCTCTGCCAAGGAGCCTCTCATGCGTGCGATCTTTCCCCTTCTGCTGGCGCTGAGCCTGCCGCTGTCGGCAGCCCCCTTGCACAGCCAGTTCCTTCCGCCTGATGACCTCTCGCTGCGCCAGGAAGAACCCGAGTCGCAACAACTGCTGCAGGTCACCGACTACTCGGTGGTGGTCGGTGCCCAGCGTCAGTCCAACCAGCAGCCGATTCCCATCACCTCGTCCCTGACCTTGCGCCTGAAGGGCAAGCCCTTGAGCAAGGGGGCAACTATCGGGCAGGTGCTGGTCACCTTCGACGGCGAGGGCGGCAAGAGCCTCAAGCGGCCGACCTACGATGACAAGTCCCGCACCCTTACGCTGAATTATCCACAGGCCGATTACCGGGTGATCATGGACCTGCTGCGCAACGAGACGCTGTACGTACAGTTCCTCAGTTACGCCAACGGCCACGTCTGGGCCGACCTGCACACCGGAACCGTACGTACGCGTTGAGGCGCACGGGCTGCCAGCGGTACACTGCCCGCCTTTGAAATGCCCGTGATGGCCCAGTTGGAGTCGGCAATGCGTAAAGACAAGAAGCAGGTTATCGGTGACGAGATCAGCGACGACTACATCAAGACGTTCCTTCAGTTCGAGCCGGCCGATGGCCTGACCTCGCCGTCGCACCACAAGCTGATCAAGGCCTATCGTGGCCTGCGCATCGACGACTTCGAGCGTTTCGTTGGCTTCTTCGTCGAGGCCGGATACGACGTCGATGGCAAGGACGAGCACGGCAAGACCTTCGCCGAAACGATCGCCGACCAGCGCAATGCGCCGGAGTACATCGAGGTCATCGCCAACGCCCGCGGCTGATCCTCCAGTCTGCCCTTTTCGCGGGCAGGGATTGCAGGCACAAAAAAACGCCCCTCGGGGCGTTTTTTCGTTTCAGCCATTTCAGGCGTAGTGCTTGGCCGGGCTGTTTTGCGCCAGGTTTAGGGCCACGTCGTTGTCGGCGCTGATCTTGTGGTACAGCGCGGCATCGGTGGCCAGGGCCTTCTCGCGAGCCGGGAAGATTTCCTTGAGCTTGGCAGCCCAGGCGCCCTTCGCTTGCTCGGGGAAGCAGCGCTCGATCAGTTCGAGCATGATCGAGACCGTCACCGAGGCGCCCGGCGAGGCGCCAAGCAGCGCAGCCAGGCTGCCATCGGCGGCCGAGACCAGCTCGGTGCCGAACTGCAGGATGCCGCCTTTCTTCGGATCCTTCTTGATGATCTGCACGCGCTGGCCGGCCACTTCCAGGCGCCAGTCCTCGGCTTTGGCTTCGGGGTAGAAGCGGCGAAGCGATTCCAGGCGCTGCTCCATCGACTGCATCACTTCGCTGACCAGGTACTTGGTCAGGTCCATGTTGTCGCGGGCTACCGCCAGCATCGGGCCGATGTTGCCCATGCGCACCGACAGCGGCAGGTCCATGAACGAGCCATGCTTGAGGAACTTGGTGGTGAAGCCGGCGTAAGGGCCGAACAGCAGGGATTTCTTGCCGTCGACCACGCGGGTGTCGAGGTGTGGCACCGACATTGGCGGGGCACCGACCGCGGCCTGGCTGTAGACCTTGGCCTGGTGCTGCTTGACGATTTCCGGATTGTCGCAGCGCAGCCACTGGCCGCTCACCGGGAAACCGCCGAACCCCTTGCTTTCCGGGATGCCCGACGCTTGCAGCAGCGGCAGCGCCGCGCCACCAGCGCCGAGGAAGACGAAGCGGGCGTCGACTTCACGGCTGTTGCCGCTGTTGACGTCCTTGATGCTCACGGTCCAGCCGTCGCCTTTACGGCGCAGGCCGGTGACCTTCTTGCTGTACTTGACCTGGGCATTGGGGCTGTCGCCCAGCAGCTTGAGCAGCTTGTTGGTCAGGGCGCCGAAGTTGACGTCGGTGCCCTTGAGCACGCGGGTGGCCGCGATGTGCTGGTCGGCCGGGCGACCAGGCATCATCAGGGGCATCCATTCGTTCATCAGCGCCTTGTCTTCGGTGTATTCCATCTCGGAGAACGCGTGGTGCTGCTTGAGCAGCTCGAAGCGCTTCTTGAGGAATTGCACACCCTTGTCACCTTCGACATAGCTCAGGTGCGGCACGGGATTGATGAAGTCGCGCGCCGAGCCGAAGCCGCCTTTTCTGCTCAGGTAGGCCCAGAACTGGCGGGACACCTCGAACTGGGTATTGATGTGCACGGCCTTCTTGATGTCGATGCTGCCATCGGCGGCCTGGGGCGTATAGTTCAGCTCGCACAGGCCGGCGTGGCCGGTCCCGGCGTTGTTCCAGGGGTTGGAGCTTTCCGCGGCCCCGGAGTCCATCGCCTCGACGACTTCCAGCTTGATCGCAGGGTCCAGCTCCTTGAGCAGTACGGCCAGGGTGGCACTCATGATGCCCGCGCCTACCAGTACCACATCAACCGATTCGTTCTGCGCCATTAACGCGTCTCCACAATCTACAGCACCTAATTGACAGCATAGGACCCCTGGGTTGGCCAGGATCGCCATGTCCGACTCTTCGCAGTTCTTGCAACTTCCGCGGACACCGCCAATCAGTCTTGGGTGTTCGATAATTGAACGCCATTTGCCACGGGTGCGGCAATTCGACTTATGGTCAAGTGTTCCGTCGTGCGTTATGGACCGGCCTCAGGCTCCCATCCAGGATGAGCGCTTTTGCCGTCTGTTCAGGGCTGTTCGAGACGTATCTGCCGCTTTTGCACATGCCAGACTGTTCATTTGCTCGCCACACTCTCGTGAAGTTGTGAAAAACCGTTTTTTCACGCTCTTTTGGAGTCGTGAACCTCAAAAGTGGACTGCGCGGTGGCAACCCGCAGGTTCATGCGCAGCAGACGGCCAGAGACAGCAGGCACGACAGCCAATGCAAGACCTGAGTGGAAGGCTCTCTGTGGGCGAAGCGGTGAAGGTGCCGGGGTCAAGCGGCGAGTGCGGGGCCCGATCAGGAGACGTCCTTATAATCGGGGGGAGATTATAACGAGGTCGCGGGCAGAAAGGTCGTTCTTCTTGGGTTTTTATTGCAGCGTTTGTCAGGCAGGGAGGATGCGTTGCTGCCAACGGCGGCTTGCAGGTACGCAAATCCGGGCACTGTTGGGCAGCGGATGGCCCAGCCAGCCCAGGTGCGCTTCGCTGACCTGGACCCAGCCACTGCCGCTGGGTGCCTGGTGGCACTGCTTGAAGGCCAGGCATTTGCCGTCGCTGTCGAGACGGGCGTAGGTGGTGTGGCGCGGGCGTTTGAAGAGCAGAGTCCAGAGGGAGGCCATGGCGGCGAGTCCTGTTTGATCGGGCTGGGGCAAGGATAGCGCCGTGGCCATGAAACCATTGTGACAGCAGCTGCGGGCCGATGACTGGCTTGCTCCAGGCTGGGTATACTGTGGGCCTTTGCCGCTTTTTCTGGAGAAATGCGCATGCTGCAACGTCTGTTGTTCGGTTTGATGGCGGTGGCCACCCTGAGCCTGGTCGGCTGTGCACACAGCCCGCAGCAACTCAGCCCGCAACCCAAGCTCACCGCTCAGCTCAATCCGGTGGGTCGTGGCCAGCCGGTGGTCGTGCGGGTGGTCGACGGCCGTGCTTCGCAGTCGCTGGGCACACGGGGTGGCATGTACCCGGAGACCAGCACCATTACCGTCAACGGCAATGACGTGGTGCCCAAGCTGCAGGCCCAGGCCGAAGCGGCAGTACGCCTGCTCGGCTTCACCCCCACCTCGGGTGCCGGCAGCGCGCCACAGCTGACCGTGACCCTGGCCGAGCTGAAGTACCAGTCGCCCAAGGACAAGATGTACGTGACCGAGGCCACCATCGGTGCCACCTTCCGTGCCGACGTGTCCAACGCCAACCGTCGCTACAGCGGCCGCTATGGCGCTTCTCTCGACCAGCGTTTCGGCATGGCGCCGAACCAGGAAACCAACACCAAGCTGGTCAGCGACGTACTCAGCGATGCGCTGACCCGGCTGTTCAAGGATCCGACCATCGGTCAGGTCCTGGCTGAATAAGCACGCGGCCTGAATGAACAAAACCCGCTGCCTGGTGACAGGCAGCGGGTTTTTCTTTGGCTGGACCAGGGCTGAGGCTCGCTCAAACCCTGGTTGATGCGGCACCTGGGGTCACTTCTCTGTAGGAGCGGGCTTGCCCGCGAACACCGGCTTCGCCGGTGCCAGGCACCGCGATGTCTATTTCGCGGGCAAGCCCGCTCCCACCAATCGCACGAGCGGGCAGGTCAAGCCGCCTCGATTCCAAAGTCCAGCACACTCAGCCCGGTGTCTTGATCCACTTCCGGCAGGTCCTGGTGCGCGTGTCCGCCCAGGGCGCAATACACCAGCCAGCGCTGGTCGTGGACATTGATCGCGAACCCGTCGATCAGCGCCTGCTGCTCGTCGCTCTGCGAGACGAGGTAGAGACGGTCCTGGTTTTCGGCGTGCAGCATGACAAGCTCCGGTCTGCAAAGGCCGACAGGGTGGCCTGTCTGGATGACGAGCGTGTGACAGATGAAATTTAGTGACACTTGGTCGCAAAAAACGAGAGGGTGAGTCAGGCTTGGGTAGAATGCCGGGCTTTGCTTATCGTCGTTACGAGGTTGCGCGATGTCCCTGCAAGTCCTCTGGGGGTTCCTGGCCGCCCATCCCGCCAAGCTGATCAATGTCCTGGCGCTGTTCATCACCTGCCCGGGCGGCCTGCTGCTGCACAGTGCGCGGCGTCGCCAGAGCGATGCGCGTGAAAGCCTGGCTGGCGAGGAAGGGCTGGTCGATGCGTTCGACCTGCGTGTACCGCGCTACTACTACATCCTGGGCTTCTCGTGCCTGGCGATGGCGTTGTTGCTGTCGTGGTTCAGTACCTGGATCTGAACTGCCTACCTGTCAATTCTGCCAGTTGTCGCTTGTGATGCGTGCACGTACGTTGGATCGGCGTGTCAACCATCTCAAGGAGGCAACATGTCGCGTTCAAGCGAAGCGTTTGATGCGGACGTCCTGAAGAAGGCCAAGGCGACCGGAAAGGTCGTTCTGACCGTCAAGGGGACGCCATATGAGATGACCGGCGAACTGAAGTTTGACCAGAAGTCATTCTCCGCCGTGCAGCCGCGGCCCGGTGGCAAACCACTCAAGCTGGTGTTCAAGTGGACCAACGCCAATGTGTTTGCGCCGGGCACCACCAGCCTGTCTGCTGGTCAGGCGCATGTGACCACGGTCGGTGTTGTGGGGCTTGGCGAAAATGTTCCCGTCCACTCAGGAACACTGCAGATCAGCGAGTTTGTCGATAACCGACGTCTTAAAGGGGTACTGCGGCTGAACCCTGGCAGTGGTTCGGATGCTCTGGAAGCTGATTTCGATCTCACCGTCGTGTAGCGAACATCAGCTGTGCAATCGCCGGTCCCCCTACGAACCGGCGCTTGCACCAGGCTCAGACCGCCTCGGCCTGCACCTTCACCTGATACTGGTTGCGCACTGGCGTCGCATACTGCTGCACCAGATACGGCCGGTGCTCCGCAGGGCAGGCTTCCAGGCGGCGCTGCCACTCCTCCTTGGCCCGTGCCAGTTCCTCGGCCGCAAACACCTTCTCTGCAGCGGGTACTTCCAGCGCCGCGTCCTGCCCGTCCCACATCGCGTAGGCCAGGTAGTGCACCGGGAACAGCCGGTAGCCGCCGAGAATCTGCCGGTCGATGGCCTGGGCCAGTTGCTTGGTGTCCTCGTGGTACTCGGTCACTGGCGGTGCGAAGTTGATGTGCACCCGGCCTTTGTAGCCGGTGATGCCCTGGGCGATGCTGTTGTCGTCTTCGCCAGGCACTTTCTTGTAGGTGCCGGTGGTGGCGCGGATGTACAGCTCGCGGGCCTTGGCCTGGTCGCACGGGTCGTATTCGTAGCTGATCGACACCGGGATCAGGTTCAGGCTCTGGATCACGGCGCCGAACGGCTCGTCCTTGCGGCTCATGTGGAACATCTTGAGGATCGCCGAATCGGTGCGATCGTCACCATCCTTGGCGCGGCCTTCGGCCTGGGCGATCCAGATCGAGGCGCCGTCGCTGCGGATCGAGTGGTTGATGTAGGCCGACAGCAACTGGTATGCCGCAAGCTTCTCGCGACGACCGCTGATCGAGCGGTGCACGATGAAGCTCTTGTTCAGGCGCATCATGTCGCTGACGAACGGCTTTTGCAGCAGGTTGTCGCCGATGGCGATACGTGGCGTCGGCAGGCCAGCGTGATAGACCGCATAGTTGACGAACGCCGGGTCCATGACGATGTCGCGGTGATTGGCCAGGAACAGGTAGGCACTGCCCGACTTGAGCTGCTCGACGCCGGTGTAGGTGACCCCGTCGGTGGCACGGTCGATGGTGCGGTCGACGTAGTATTCGACCTTGTCCTGCAGGGTCGAGACGCTGGTCACGCCAGCGAACTCCTTGCGCAGGCGCCGGGCGATCAGCGGCTTGAGCAGCCAGCCGAAGGCACCTGCGATACGCGGGAAGCGGAAGTGGGTGAGGATATCGAGGAATGCCGGGTCGCTGAGCAGGCGCGCCAGAACGGCAGGCACTTCAGCGTCGTCGTAAGGTCGGATGGCATCGAATTCGCCCATCATGCTCTCTTGTTGGAAACGGCTAGAGTAATAAAGTAGGGGCGGGGCCGAAAAAACGGCTCGGACACACACGGACCCCGTAAACAGACCGGCAATTATACGCATAAGTCACTGCGCAGGCCCCCGATGCTCGAAATCGACTTTTATGACTGCCCTTATTGCGGTGAGCGTGTGGAGACCACGGTCGATATTTCCGCTGGCGACCAGCTCTATACCGAGGACTGCCAGGTGTGCTGCCAGCCCATCGTGTTCATCCTGCAGGTGCATGGTGACGAATGGATGCTCGAAGTGCGCCGCGAGGACGATGCCTGATGCGTCGGATCTACGAACCGGAAAGCCTGATGGAGGCGCAGATGCTGGTAGGCATGTTGGCCAGCGAAGGCGTCGAGGTGCACCTGATCGGCGGCGATCTGGTCGGTGCCATGGGCGATCTGCCGATGCAGGGCCTGCTGGCCCTGGCGGTGGCCGATGAGCAGGCCGGGTACGCACGGCAGCTGATCGATGAGTACAATGCCGCCCAGCCCCTTGCCGGGGACGAGCCGGAGAGTATCCCCGGTACCCTGATCTGCTAGGTTTGCTGTCTTATGTGTGGACGTTACGCCCTCTTTCGCTGGTCCCAGGCTTTTGCCGCCCTGCCCGGGTTTCCCGCCGACCAGCAGGCCCAATGGAACATCTCGCCTGGGGCTTCGGTGCTGATCCAGCGCCGACTCGACGGTCAGTTGCAACTGGCCAGGGCGCGCTGGGGCCTGACCCCGGCCTGGCTCACTGACCTGTCCCGTACCCCCGCCCATGCCCGCGCCGAGACACTCGCCGAGCAGCCGATGTTTCGCGAAGCCTTTCGCCAGCGCCGTTGCCTGATGCCGGCCAACGGTTTCTACGAGTGGCGCGGCACGGCGCGCAAGCGCCCGTACTGGGTGACGCCGGGGGAGGGCGCGTCGTTGTTCTATGCCGCGGTATGGGAGGTGTATCCGGTACAGGAGCAGGTGTGGCTCAGTTGTGCGGTGGTCACCCAGGCGGCGATGAACCAGCGCCGGCCGCTGATCCTCGACGAGGCCGGGCAGGCGGCCTGGCTGGACCCCGACACACCGCTGGCGCGGCTGCATGAACTACTGGCCAGCCCGCCAGCGGCGTTGCGCGAGCGGGCGCTGGCGCATCTGGTCAACGATCCGAAGCTCGATGGGCCGGAGTGTCTGACCCCGGCTTGAGGTCGGTGTCGAGCTTTTCGCCCCACAGGCTCGCGAAAAAAACGACGCGGTGGGTGAATCAAACCCTGAACTGATTGATCAACCGCCGCTGCTGCTCGGCCAGCTTGGTCAGCTCGGCGCTGGCCTGGCTCGATTCGTCGGCCCCGCCGGCCACTTCGCCGGCCACCTGGCCGATGTTGATGACGTTGCGGTTGATATCCTCGGCCACCGCGCTCTGCTGTTCGGCGGCGCTGGCGATCTGGGTGTTCATGTCGTTGATCACCGACACGGCCTGGGTGATGCTCTCCAGCGCTTCGGCGGCGCGGCTGGCCTGCTGCACGCTGTCGTCGGTCTTGCCCTGGCTGTCTTCCATCACCTTGACCACATCGCGGGTGCCCTGCTGCAACTGCTGGATCATCTGCTGGATTTCCTGGGTCGCCTGCTGGGTCTTCTGCGCCAGGTTGCGCACCTCGTCGGCAACCACGGCGAAGCCGCGCCCTTGCTCTCCGGCGCGGGCAGCCTCGATGGCGGCGTTGAGCGCCAGCAGGTTGGTCTGTTCGGCGATGGCGCGGATGGTCACCAGGATGGCATTGATGTTCTCGCTGTCGCGGGCCAGGGTCTGCACCACGGTCACTGCGCGGCCGATCTCGCTGGCCAGGACGCTGATCGACTGCGAGGTGTCGCGCACGATCTGCATGCCCTGGTTGGCAGCCTGGTCGGCGTTGCTGGCTGCGTGGGCGGCGTGGGTGGCATTGCGTGCCACGTCCTGGGCGGTGGCGGTCATTTCCTGCACGGCGGTGGCTACCTGGTCGATCTCGGCCATTTGCTTGTGCACGCCCTGGTTGGTGCGGATGGCGATGTCGGCAGTGTGCTCCGAGGAGTCGCTGACTTTCTGCACCGAGGTCACCACCTGGCTGATCATCGCCTGCAGCTTGGCGAGGAAGGTGTTGAAGCCTTTGGCAATGGCGCCCAGCTCGTCGGCGCGATCGCTCTGCAGGCGGCGGGTGAGGTCGCCTTCGCCCTGGGCGATGTCGTCGAGCATCGCCACCATCTGCTTCAGCGGACGGGCAATGCCGTGGGCCAGCAGCCAGATCACCAGCAGGCCGAGGGCGGCGATGCCCAGGCCGACCAGGGTCATGCCGGCGATGTCGGTGCGGCGCTGCTCGCCAAGGTCTTTCTGCAGTTGGTTGACGTCGGCCATGACCGTGCTCAGCGGCATTTCCAGCAGCAGGACCCAGCGCGCGTCGGTGCTGGCGACCTTGAACGGCAGGAACAGCTCGATACGGTCCTTGGCGGTGTCGACTTTATATTGCAGGTCTTCGCCGCTGATGCTGGCCAGGGTTGCGGCTTCGGCAGGGTCCAGCACGTCGCTGGCCTTTTCGCCGAACTTGGAGGCGTCCTTGGTGTAGGCGACCAGGCGACCATTGCTCGACACCAGTGCCAGTTCGCCAGCGCCGTTGTACAGCTGGCGGTCGGCGGCGTTGAGCAGGTCCTGGATGAAGTTCACCGACAGGTCGGCCCCGGCGATGCCCTGGAACTGGCCGTTGACCATGATCGGCTCGACGAACGAGGCGAGCATCACCATCTTGTCGCCAACCTTGTAGGGCGCCGGGTCGATCACGCAGGCCTTCTTGGTTTCCTTCGGGCATAGGTAGTACTCACTGGCGCGTACCCCGGTCGACAGCACGGTGTGGTCGTTGACGTCCACCAGGCGGTCCTGGCCGAGACTGCCGTCGGCGTTGCGGAACCACCAGGGCAGGTAGCGTTCGCCATTGATGTCGGCGTGATCCAGTGCGTTCGATTCCCAGCCCAGATACGCACCGAGCACCGTCGGGTTGACCTCCACGGTGCGCTTGAGCAGGTTGTTCAGGTAGGCGCGGTCGATTTGCATCAGCGGTTTGCCGTCGGCGTCCTGCATGCCGAGCATGGCGTTGACCGTGGCCAGGCTGCGGCTGATCAGCAGCGGCGCTTCCAGGCCGCGCTGGATCTCGCTCACCTGGGTGCGGGCCAAGGCCGAAAGGCGCTGTTCGATCACGCTTTCGAACTGCTGCTGGGTGCGCTGCTGTACCAGGTCCTGGGTGCGGGCCCCGGAGTACACGGCGTACAGCACCAGCGCCGCGACAATGCTCAATACAATGGCACCGGCCAGGGCCGCCACGGAAAACTGGATCGACTTGAACTTCATTACCGGAAAGCTCCACGCAAGGAGGTCGTTTTCTTTTGTTATCGGCGTGGTCGAGGGAAAGCATGAGGGGAGGATGAGAGAAATCTTCCCTGCGGCTCTGGCAGGGTCAGGCGAGTGGGCCTAGGATACGCGGCATGTAGAAAGGGAGTGTTTTCATGCGTAAGTCTTTCGTGATCAGCCTGTTGAGCGCCAGCGTTCTGCTGGGTGGTTGCCAGGCGGTCAATACCACCAGCGGCGGAGCGGTTGGCGTCGAGCGCAAGCAGTACATGTTCAGCATGCTGTCGACCGATGAGGTCAACAAGATGTATGCGCAGTCGTACCAGCAGACCCTGGGCGAAGCATCGAGCAAGGGCGTGCTGGACAAGAGCAGCGTCGATGCCAAGCGTGTGCAGGTCATCGCTGACCGCCTGATTGCCCAGGCCCCGCAGTTCCGGCCGGATGCCGCGCAATGGAAGTGGGAAGTCAACGTGATCAAGAGCGACGAGCTCAACGCCAACTGCGGCCCGGGTGGCAAGATCATCGTCTACACCGGGCTGATCGATCAGCTCAAGCTCACCGACGCGGAGCTGGCTGCGGTCATGGGTCATGAAATCGCCCACGCCCTGCGCGAGCATGGCCGCGAGGCGATGTCCAAGGCTTACGGTATCGAAATGGCGCGCCAGGGGGCCGGTGCGATCTTCGGCCTTGGCCAGGACAGCATGGCGCTGGCCGACACCGTGGTGAACTACTCCATGACCCTGCCCAACAGCCGGGCCAATGAGAACGAGGCCGACCTGATCGGCCTGGAACTGTCGGCACGGGCCGGTTATGACCCGAATGCGGCGATCACCTTGTGGAACAAGATGAGCAAGGCCTCCGAAGGCGCGCCGCCTGAGTTCATGAGCACCCACCCGGCCTCGGCCAGCCGCATTGCTTCGCTGCAGGCGGCGATTCCGAAGGTGATGCCGCTGTACCAGGCGGCGAAGAAGTAAAGCGCTCTGCGCTGTGGGGTAGTTGTCTGGTTCAACTATCCCGCGGCTGGAGCAATTCCTGTGGGAGCGGGCTCGTCCCGCGATCACCGGCAAAGCCGGTGCCAGGTGCTGCGGTGTCTGGCACCGGCT